>JBBILK010000008.1:0-18349 GCA_037444965.1 Actinomycetota bacterium
GGCCGTTCGAGGTGGCCGTCGCCGGGCAGGTGGTGGAGGTGCCGGGCGCGAAGAGGCAGGCCCTCGTTGCCTGCCTGGCCTTGCGCGCAGGTCGGGTCGTGGTGACGGACACGTTGGTCGAGGCGCTCTGGGGGAGCGAGCTTCCGGCGGCGCCCCGGAACGCCGTGCAGCACCATGTGACCCGGCTGCGCCGGGTACTGGGGACCAACACGATCCGGCTCGCCGCAGACGGGTATGCGCTCGAAGGCGCGGTCGTCGACGCCATCGAGTTCGAGGAGCTCCTTGCGGCTGCGCGGGGCGCGCTCCGCGCCGGTGATGCGCGCGGAGCCGCTGACACGATTGCCGACGCGCTTTCCCTCTGGCGCGGCCCCGCGCTACTTGGTCTTCCCCAGTCCACATGGGCCACGGCGGAGGCCGGGCGGCTGGACGCGCTGCGGCTCGATGCGCTGGAAGAGCGGTTCGAGGCGGCTCTCGCGCTGGGCGAGCACGCCGATGTTGGCGTGGCCATCCGCACGGCGCTCGAGGAGAGCCCGTTCCGCGAGCGTCTGTGGGGGCAGTTGATGCTGGCGCTCTATCGCAGCGGCCGCCAGGCGGACGCGCTCGAGGTGTTCCAGGAGGCCCGGCGGGTCCTCTTGGAGCAGCTGGCACTCGAGCCCGGCCCCGAGCTGCGGCGCCTCCAGGAGGCGATCCTCGCGCACGACCCGGCGATCGCGCCCGTTCCCCTTGCACCGAGGCGGCGCGGCAACCTGCCCGCTCCGGCGACTTCGTTCATCGACCGCGAGGTGGAGCTTGCCCGTGTGGTCGAGCTTCTGCGCGAGCACCGCGTCGTGACGCTGACCGGGCCGCCCGGCGTCGGCAAGAGCAGGCTCGCGCTCGAGGCGGCCCGCTCGCTCGAGAGCGAGCTCCTCGACGGTGCGTGGCATGTCGAGCTCGCGCGCGCGGCGAGTGCTGCCGACGTCGTCCGCCTCGTCGCCCAGTCCGTCGACGTGCGCGGCGCTGACCCGCTCGAGCGGACCTTCACGCGCCTTCGTGACACTGACGCGATCCTCGTCTTCGACGCCTGCGAGCACGTCCTCGAGGAGACTGGGCGCGTCGTCTCGGCAGTACTCGCCGAGTGCCCGGGTGTGCGGGTGCTCGCCACCAGCCGCGAGGTACTCCATGTCGCGGGAGAAGTGCGAGTCATCGTCGACCCGCTCGGGCTCCCGGACCGGGACGGGGGCGACGCGGTCGACGCTCCCGCCGTGGAGCTCTTCACCGCGCGTGCGCGCGCCGCGCGCCCGGGCTTCGAGCTGACGGACGAGGACGCCTGGCTCGCCGCCGAGATCAGCCGTCTCGTCGACGGCTTGCCGCTGGCGATCGAGCTCGCCGCCGCGCGGGTCAACGTGCTCGGGCTCGCGGAGCTCCACGCCCTCGTCGCGCGCCGCCTGGAGCTCCTCCACGAGCGGCCGACCTCCGATGCGGGCCGTGCCGCGCTCGGGACGCTCGTCGAGTGGAGCTACGACCTCCTGCACGCGGACGAGAAGACCCTGCTCCACCATGTCGCGGTGCACCGAGGCGGTGCGCCGCTCCCCGCACTCGTCGCCGCGGGCGCCGAGCACGGGCTCGACGAGATGACGGTGGTCCAGCTGCTCGGCACGCTGGTCGACAAGTCCATCGTCACCGTCTCGTTCCCGAGCGCGGACGCACGCTACGACGTGCTCGACACCGTGCGCGAGTATGCGCTCGAGCGCCTTGCCGAGCGCGGCGGTCTCACCGCTTCCCGGAGAGCGCACGCCGAGTACTACGCCACGTTGGCGGACGCCGCGCATGGTGCGCTTCGTGGACCCGAGTGGCGAGCGTGGGCGGAACGCCTCAAGCTGGAGCACGACAACCTCTGGGCCGCCATCACGTACGCCCACGAGGCGCCCGACGCCGGCATCGCGGGCCGTTTGGGAACGCTGGCCTGGTACTTCACGCTCGCGGAGCGCGTCTCCGAAGGCCGTCGCTTCGTCGAGCTCGCGCTCGCCTCCACGTCCGAGGACGCTCCGCTCGCCCTCCGACTCGAGCTGGAGGCATTCCGGTGCTACCTCGCAACGGAAGAGCTCGACCTCGACGCAGCTATCGAGGCTGGCGAACGCGCGCTCGCCGCCGCCGAGCCCGGACTGCCGGAGTCGGCTCTCGTCGAAGCTGCGCTCTCGCTCGCCCTCGCAGCATCCGGCGACGGTGAACGGGCCGCCGTGCTGGCGGAGAAGGCATGGGAGCGCGTTCAGGCGACCGGGGACGAGTGGAGCATCGCGGCGACCAGCCTCCTACGGGCACAAGCCGCCGCTCCCGCCGGGGACAGGTCCACGGTCGCGGCCATGGCCGCGCAGGCGTACCGTCACGCCGACGCCATCGGGTTCGACGCGTTTCAGGTCCCCGCGCTGCTGCTGGAGGCCTGGGTCGCCGAGCGGCGGAGTGACCGCAACGCCGCGGCGGACGCGTATCAGCGCGCGTTCGCTCTCGCGGGTCGCGCAGGGTTCGCGGACCACGCTGCCTTCGCCCTGGCCGGGCTCGGCTGGAACGCGTTCGTAAGCGGAGACCTGCGCGGTGCCGAAGAGCTCGAGCGCCGTGCGCTCGCCGCCGCGGAGGCGGCACGATCGCCGTGGTCCACAGCGCACGCGCGCGTTCGGCTGGGCCGCGTCCTGGCCGCCGCGGGCGACGCCGACACCGCCGTGGGGCTGTACCGCGACGTGCTCGAATGGGCCGACGCGCCCCGGCCGCACGAGGCTCGCGAGAGCCTGTTCCTCGCGCTCGCGGAAGACCCGGGCGCGGCCGCCCGCGCCGGGCTCGACGAGCTCGGGCAACCGGAGCGAGAGCCCACAGCCGTGCCCGGGCGCGCCGGGACCGCAGTGACGTCGTAGACCCGCAGCCGCGGGGGTGAGCTTCTTCGCGTGCCGCCGCGAGCGGCAGCGAGCGCGTGATCCGTGGCAGGACGTTGGCAGTCGCCCAGAGGAGTCTTGTCGTGGAGTCGATCCGACCACGACAGGAGGTCCGCATGACGACGAAGACGACCGAGGACATGCTGGCGGAGATCCGCCGGCACATCGACGAGCTGGAGGCACGCGCCGGAAGCGCTGGGGCGCGGACCCAAGCGCGCTTTCAGGACAGGCTCGACCTGCTGCGCGAGGAGGAAGCATCTGCCCGGGCGGCCGTCCGCGAGAAGACCGAGGCGGTCGACGAGAAGTTCCGGCAGCTCGAGATCGACATCGCGATCGCCGAAAACCGGCTGGCCTCCGAGATGGCCGACGACGCGACGTCGTTTGCGGAAGCGGTGGAGGCCGAGCTGCACGACTGGGATGCCGCGATCGAGCGGCTCCAGACGCGTGCAGCGACGAAGGCACAGGACGCTCGCGAGCAGGCCGAGGCCGAGATCGCCGAGCTCAGGCAGGCGCGGAACCGAGGGGCCGAGCGTCTGACCGCGCTGCGCGTGTCGTCGGGGGACGCGTGGCAAGAGCAGAAGGACCGTGTCACGGAAGCGCTCGACGACCTCGAGCGGAGGGTCCGCGAGACGGCCCGGAAGTTCCACGTGAGGAGGGAGACATGAGGACTGAGTCGACGCCGACCGAGACCCTCAAGTCGGAGGTCAACGAGGCAGTGAGCGCGGGCGAACGCAAGCTTGCCCGCGTCTGGAAGATCATCGCGGCAAACGGCGTCGCGGCGATCCTGTTCGGCTTCGCGCTCGTCTTGTGGCCAGACATCGCTCTGACCACCATCGTCGTCGCCGTGGCCGTCTACGCGCTCGTCCGAGGCGTGCTGTCGGGTCTCGCGGCGGTCTCGGCGCCGCTCCCGGGGGCCGAGCGACGATGGCTGCTGCTCGAAGCGGTCGCGGGGACGGCGATCGGCATCGCGCTACTCGTCTGGAACGACGTCTCGGCCAAGGCGCTTCTGTACGTGGTGGCGGCCTGGGCGCTCGCCATCGGCGTCCTGATGCTGGCCGCGGCGATCCAAGCTCCGCTGGACGCGAAGGGCAAGCTGCTCCTTGCCCTCAACGGGATCATCTCCGGCGCGTTTGGCGCCGTGATGTTCATCGAGCCCGACGCAGGCGCCGTCGCCATCGTCGTGCTCATCGCCACCTTCACGATCGCCATCGGGGTGATGCAGATCGGATTCGCACTCGAGCTGCGGAGGGGCGCCCGCGAGGTGCGCCATCGCTTCTCGCGGCCGAACACTACAAAGCCCGTGGCGCACGGCTGACGTCCACGGGAGAACGAGTCGGCGGCCGGCGCGACTCGCGTCGGCCGCCGCGAGGATCATTGGACTGCGATCGACGTGTCCGCCCAGCGTGGAAGCGACCATCAGACCCCTCGCTCAGGGCAAGCAGGACTGAGGGCGGAGGCGCGACGGGCATCCGCTGCGCTTCGGCAACGCTCGGTGCGTGGCCGTGGATGGCCGGGCGGCCGTCGTGATCGCAGCGGTCGTCGTCGCCGTGGTCGCGGCCGGCTGGGACGTCGCGGGATGGCTCGGCGCGGTTTGGAACAGCCTCACATCCATCTCGCTCCTCTTCCTCGTACCGGCGCTGCTACGTGACCGGCGTGGCCCTCAACAGCTGTTCATCGCCGTTGGCGGCTCGTTCGAGCGGAAGTTCGGGTTCCTGTGGCGCCCTACGGGAGAAAGCGGGCTGAAGGATGGATAGAAACCACAGCCTCCGCCTCCCCCTCTGGCAACAGAAAGGCGGAAAGGCCCCGTTTCCAGGGCCTTTCCCACTCCCCGGACTGGACTCGAACCAGTAACCCTCCGGTTAACAGCCGGATGCTCTGCCAATTGAGCTACCGGGGAAGGCAGCGGGCGAATTCTAGCGCCGGCCGGTCTCAGGCGAGGTCGCTGACGGCCGCCCGGATCCGCTCGAGCGCGGCCTGCAGCTCCTTCGCGCGCTCGAGATCGGCGGACGCGGCGAGCTCACGTCGCAGCCGTCGCTCGCGGAGGCGCAGCAGGAGCTCCTTCGCGGTCGCCTCGTCGATCCCCTCGGCCTCCGCGCGGGCGTCGAGCTCCGCCTCGAGCTCGACGACGTCGGCGTCGGCCGGGCCGTCCTCGACGAGGTGGGCCCGCAGGCGCCGGTGGAGCTCCGCGTCGAAGTGCTCGGGCCCGATCTCCGCGAGCAGACGGACGAGCTCCGGGTGCGCCAGGCAGCCGGCGAGCGCGTTTCGCTCCAGCCGCTCGCCGGCCTCGAGCACCTTTCGGCTGACGGCGCCGGTCGTGCGCGAGGCGCGGGGAGCGAGCGCCGCCTGGAGATCGCGCGGGAGGTCGAGCCGGTCGGCCGCGAACTCGATCGCGTCGAGCCATTCGGTGTTCTGGTCGAAGCCGGCGACGACCTCCCGGAGCCGCTGGAAGGCGGCCTCCCTGCTCGGCGCGCGCTCGATCTCGAGCCTGACCCGGTAGCGCGGGTAGGGCTCGGCCGCCTCGAGCCGGGCGCCGAAGCCCGCCGCCGCGTCGGCGGGGTCGGTTCCCGGCTCCAGCGAGACGACGCGCACCTCGGGGAACTCGCGGTAGGCGAGATCCATGCCGCGAAGCGTCGCCTCCTGGCCGGCGGCGTCGGCGTCGAAGCAGAGGAAGAGCCGGGAGCAGAGCCGGCGCAGCTCCTTCAGCTGCCGCTCGGTCAGGGCGGTGCCCATGGACGCGACCGCCGTCGTCAGGCCCGCCTGGTGGAGGGCGATCACGTCCGTGTAGCCCTCGACGACGATCGCCCGGTCCTCCTTCGCGATCTGCGGCCGCGCCCGGTCGAGCCCGTAGACGAGCGTCGCCTTGCGGAACAGCTCGCTCTCCGGCGAGTTCACGTACTTCGCCCTGATCGGATCGTCCTCGGAGAGGCGTCGCGCGCCGAACCCGACCACACGCCCGCGCGCGTCGGCGAGCGGGAAGATCAGCCGGCCCGCGAAGTAGTCGCCGCCCCGCCGGTTGACGAGGCCGGCCGCGACCAGCTCCTCGCGCGTGTATCCCTTCTCGAGGGCCTTGCGCGGCATGACGTCACCTCCGGGCGAGAGCCCGAGCCGGAACGTCCGGCAGCCGGGCGCGGCCAGGCCGCGCCCGGTTAGGTACCGGCGCGCCTCCTCGCCGACTTCCGATTCCCAGAGGTAGCGCTCGTAGAAGCGGGCTGCCGCGTCGAGCAGCGAGAGCAGCCGCTCGCGCCGCCGCCTGCCGGTCTCGGCCGCCGGCGAGCTCTCCTCGTACTCGAGCACGACGCGAAAGCGTTCCGCCAGCCACTCGACCGCCTGGACGAAGTCGAGCCCCTCCGACTCCCTGACGAACGTGATCAGGTCGCCGCCCCGGCCGCAGCCGAAGCAGTGGTAGAGCTTGCGCTCGGCGTTCACCGAGAAGCTCGGCGTGCGCTCCTCGTGGAACGGGCAGCGGCCGACCCAGCGCGCGCCCACCCGGCGGAGCTGGGTCCGGCCCGAGACCAGCTCGACGATGTCCGCCGCGGCGACGACCTCCTCGACGGAGGACTGCTTGATCAGGGCCATGCGAGCGCGAAGCGGTCGGTCATTCCGGCGACGTAGTCCGTGACGCGCTGGGCGGCGTCGCCCGGCCGGTCGGCGGGCAGGTCCTCGGGGTGCTCGACGAGGTGGTTGAAGATCCGTTGCACGACCGCCCTCGCGCGGACGCGCTCGGCCTCCGCCAGCGGTCCGAGGTAGACGCGCTCGAACATGAACGCGCGCAGGCTCAGCATCGCCTGCCCGATCTCCGCGCTCTGCAGGATGTCGTCCCGGCCCGCGGACGTCTCGACGAGGTCGTGGACGAGCGTGTCGATCCGCTTCGAGCCCGTGCCGCCGAGAATCGCGATCTCGTCCGCCGGGAGGTCGCCGGCGGCGAGGATCCCGGCCCGCAGGGCGTCGTCGATGTCGTGGTTGATGTACGCGACCCGGTCGACGATCCGGACGATCCTTCCCTCGAGCGTCGAGGGCTCGCCTGGCCCGGTGTGGTTCAGGATCCCGTCTCGCACCTCGAGGGTCAGGTTGAGGCCCCTCCCGTCCCGCTCGAGCACGTCGACGACCCGGAGCGAGTGCTCGTTGTGCCGGAAGTGCCGCGCGAACCGGGCGTGGAGCACCTCGTCGAGGGCCTCCTCGCCCGTGTGGCCGAAGGGCGGGTGTCCGAGATCGTGCCCGAGCGCGATCGCCTCCGTCAGGTCCTCGTTCAGGCCGAGCGCGCGGGCCACGACGCGCGAGATCCCTGCCGCCTCGAGCGTGTGCGTCAGACGCGTACGGAAGTGGTCGCCGCGGGGCGGCATGAACACCTGCGTCTTGTGCTTGAGGCGGCGGAACGCCTTGCAGTGGACGATGCGGTCGCGGTCACGCTGAAACGGGGTCCGCAGCCGGCATTCGTCCTCGGACGCGGCACGTCCCCTGGTCTCGTACGAGCGCACGGCGAACGGCGACAGGAACTCGTCCTCGAAGGCCCGGATGCGGGCCTCGAACCGCTCGGCGACTGCTCCGGCGAGCTCAGGCATGCCGTCGTGAGCGTAGCCGCTCCGGCAGTCGAGTACGATCGCGCGACGACGACGAGCGACGAGGAGTGACCGGAACATGCCCGAGCCTGCGTTCACCGGAGTTCTCCAGGTCTGCGTCGTGGTGCGCGACCTGGACGCCGCCATGCGCACGTACTGGGAGGAGTACGGCATCGGCCCCTGGGACATCTACGAGTTCAACCCCGAGACCGTGCAGCGGCTGGCGCGCGACGAGCAGCCGTCCGACTACGCCATGCGGCTCGCGCTGACGATGATCGGCGACACCCAGTGGGAGCTCGTCGAGCCGCTCGACGACCGGAGCATCTACGCCGACTTCCTGGCCGAGCACGGCCCCGGCCTCCACCACGTCGCGGTCGGCGTCGACGACTTCGAGGGGACGATCGAGCGGGTGCACGTGAAGGGCGAACGTGTGATCCAGAGCGGGCACTACAAGGGCGTCTCGTTCGCGTACCTCCCGACCGGCGGGGAGCTCGGCTTCATCGCCGAGATCTTCGACCGGATCCCGGAGGGCCAGAAGCCGGACGCGACGTATCCGTGAGCCTCAGATGATGATCGGGACGGTGCCGCCGTCCGCGCTCCACGCGGCTCCCGTCACGTAACTGGCACGATCCGAGCACAGGAACGCGATCACCGCCGCCGCCTCCTCCGGCCTCGCCATGCGTCCGAGCGGCCGCCCCTTCCCCACGTCCTCGAGCACCTGCTCGCGGGTCTTGCCCGTCCGCTCGGCGAGCTGGTCGGCCAGGCCGCCCGGCCCGAGCCAGGCAGGCGAGGCCGTCGGCCCCGGGCAGACCGCGTTGCAGGCGATCCCGTCCTTGGCGTAGAGGTCGGCGACGAGACGCGAGAGCGACAGCACCGCGGCCTTCGTGACCGAGTAGTTCGGCATGCCCGTCGACGGCCGCTTCCCGGCGGTCGAGCTGACGTTGACGATCCGGCCGTACTTCCGCTCGCGCATCCCGGGCAGGACGGCCTGGATCGCCCGCACGTAGCTCATCACGTTGAGCTGCCACATCGCCTCCCAGTCCTCCTCCGTCAGCGCGGCGAAGTCGGTCTGGGTCGCGTAGCCGACGTTGTTGACGAGGCAGTCCACGGCCCCGAGCGCCCGCTCGACCTCGTCGACCAACCGCGCCGGCTCCTCCTGGAGCGAGAGGTCGCAGACGACGGCGAGCGCGGCTCCCGTCTCCCGCCGCGCAGCCTCCACACGATCCGCGTCGCGGCCGCAGACGGCGACTCTCGCGCCGTCCCCGGCCAGGAAGCGCGCCGTCTCGAGGCCGATACCCGCCGTCGAGCCGGTGACGATGCAGACACGGTCGTGGAGAGCGAGATCCATCGCGGGCCTACGATAGTCGCCGTGACGACGATCCTGCTCGCACGACACGGCGAGAGCGACTGGAACCGCGAGCGGCGGTGGCAGGGGCACGCCGACCGGCCGCTCAGCGAGCTCGGACACGAGCAGGCCCGTGCTCTCGCGGAGCGTCTCGCGGACACGCCGCTGGATGCCGTCTACGCGAGCGATCTCGCCCGGGCGAGGGAGACCGCGGAGCCGACTGCCGCGGCCCACGGCCTGCCGGTCGCGACGCGGGCCGATCTCAGAGAGGTCGACGTCGGCAGCTGGTCCGGCTTGACCGGGGACGAGGTGGAGGCCCGCGAGCCGGAGGGCGTGCGGCGCTGGCTCGAGGGCGGCAAGGGCTGGCAGGGCGGCGAGTCGTACGAGGAGATGTCCGTCCGGGTCGTGGCCGCGATCCGGGATCTCGCCGCCGCCCATCCCGGCGGGCGCCTGCTCGTCGTCACTCACGGCGGCCCTGTCCGGGCCGTCCACGCTCACGCGCTCGGGATGGAGTTCCACGCCCACCGGCGAAGCTCTCCGGTCGTGCCGAACGCCCGCCTCTCCGAGGTCGTCGTCGAGGCCGGGGCCTTCCGGCTGCTGCACCCACCCGAGGACGCCGGGCGCCCCGAGGGACGCCCGGCGTGAGGGGAGAAGGACGCGCTACGGCGCGTCCGGGGGGTCGCCGGGGAACAGAGGCCCGGTGCGGTTGACGAGCTCGTGGATGTGGTCCGCCGTTTCGTCGAGCAGCGCCCGCTCGAGGCCCTCGGCCGTTTTCCCCTGCGCCTCGGCGATCTCGGCGAGGCTCCGGCCGCCGCGGAGCTCGTCGAGGATCTGCGCCGGCGTCAGCTCGAGGTACTCGGCCGCGGTCTCGACGAACGGCGCCGCGTGGCGATGCGGGCGGTGCCGCGGAGGCTGCCCGGACTCGATCCGCTCCCGTATCCTCGTGGCCTGCTCCTCGGTGATGCGGCCTGCGGCGACGGCCGCGTCGAGCCGCTCGAGCGCTTCCGCCCTGAAGGCGTCTTTCAGCTCCGCCTCCGGGATGCCGAGACGCTCCGCGACGCCGGCGAGCACCGCTTCCGGCCCCGGAGGCCCCGCCTCGTCGCCCGACTGCGCGGCAAAGGCCGCTCCGCCGCCGGCGGCGACGGCGAGCGCTGCGGCGATCCCGGCGAGCGCACGCTTCGAGGTCCACTTCATTCGGTCTCCTTCCATCGCTTCGCGCTCATCGAACCACGGCAGGCTGAGAGCAGGCTGAGAGCGGCGTAAGGATTCTGTTCGGGTCTCTTGGGCTTCTTAGCCGGTTCTCAGGTTCTCGCGGCACACTCCGACTATGCGACTTCTCGTCGTCGACGACGAGCCTGCGGTGCGTGCGGCGCTGACGCGGGCGCTCATGCTCGCGGGCTTCGAGGTCGACGTCGCCGTTGACGGGCTCGAAGCCCTGCACGCGACCCAGGTCTCCTCCCCGGACGCAATCCTGCTCGACGTCCTGATGCCGGGGCTCGACGGCATCGAGGTCTGCAAGCGGCTGAGGAGGGACGGCGCTCGCACGCCGATTCTCATGCTCACCGCCAAGGACGCCGTCCGGGACCGCGTCGCCGGCCTCGACGCGGGCGCCGACGACTACCTCGTCAAGCCGTTCGCGCTCGAAGAGCTCCTCGCCCGCGTCCGCGCGCTGCTTCGCCGGACGTGCGGCAGCGGGCAGATCGGTGTGCTCGAGTTCGCCGATCTCGTCCTCGACCAGTCGATGCGGGAGGCGCGCCGGGGCGACCGCGCGATCCAGTTGACCCGAACGGAGTACCTGCTGCTCGAGTTCTTCATGCTCAACCCGCGCCGGGTCCTCTCGCGCTCGCAGATCTTCCTGCGCGTGTGGGAGCACGACTTCGGGGTGACGTCGAACTCGCTCGAGGTGTACATCGGCTACCTCCGCCGCAAGACCGAGGCCGGGGGCGAGCCGCGGCTCATCCACACCGTCCGGGGCATGGGCTACAGCCTCCGCGAGCCGTGAGCTTCCGGGCCCGGATCACGATCGTCGCGGCGCTGGCAGTCGCGGTCGCGGTCGCGCTCGCCGGGGCGCTCATGTACCTCGCGGTCCGGGCCAACCTCCGCGGCGAGCTCGACGACTCCCTCGAGCGGCGGTCGACCCTGATCGCGCGCGTGCCCCCCATCGCCCGCGGGAGCCCACTCGCCCTGCGGCTGGCGGCGCTGCCGGAGATCCCGCCGCCCGAGCTCGGGGAGGCCGGCGGCTACGCGCAGCTCGTCACCTCGGACGGCGAGACGGTGCAGCCGGCCGGGGGCACCGCCGTCCTCCCCGTGAGCGACCGGACCCTGGCGGTCGCGCGCGGCGAGCGCGGCCCCTTCCTCGCCGACGAGCACGTGGACGGCACGCACGTCCGGGTGGTCACCGTTCCCGTCCGGGACGGCCTCGCGCTCCAGCTCGCCCGGCCGCTGACCGAGATCGACAACACCCTCCACCGCCTGCTCGCGATCCTCGTCGGGATCGTCGGCGGCGGCGTCGTGCTCGCCGCGACACTCGGCGCCGCCGTTGCCCGCACCGGTGTCGCGCCCATCCGGCGGCTGAGCGAGGCGACGAGAAGGGTGACGTCGACGCGAGATCTCTCGCAACGGATCGAGGAGAGCGGGAAGGACGAGCTCGCGACGCTGGCGGGGAACTTCAACGAGATGATGGCCGCCCTCGAGGAGTCCCAGCGCTCGCAACGGCAGCTGGTCGCGGACGCCTCCCACGAGCTCCGGACACCCCTGACGAGCCTCCGGACGAACGTCGAGGTCCTCGCGCAGAACGGGCTGCCGACGGCCGAGCAGAAAGACCTTCTCACGGACGTCGTCTCCGAGCTCGAGGAGCTGAGCGTGCTCGTCGGCGATCTCGTCGACCTCGCGCGTGAAGAGGCGGACGACGAGCCACGCGAGGAGGTGAGGCTCGACCTCCTCGTCGCCGACGCCGTCGAGCGCGCTCGGCGGCACAGCCCCGGCGTCCGGTTCGTGACGGCGATGGAGCCGTGCATCGTCGGCGGCGTGCCGTCGCGCCTCGACCGCGCCGTCGCGAACCTCCTCGACAACGCCGCCAAGTGGAGCCCGCCCGGCGGGACCGTCGAGGTCTCGGTCCGCCAGGGCGAGGTCGTCGTGCGCGATCACGGCCCGGGGTTCCCGGAGGCCGACCTCCCGTTCGTGTTCGATCGCTTCTACCGGGCGACGGAGGCTCGCGGTCTCCCCGGCTCGGGCCTGGGGCTCGCGATCGTCCGCCAGGTCGCCGAGCTGCACGGCGGCTCGGTGGCGGCGGTGAACGCCGCAGGCGGCGGTGCCGAGCTGCATCTGCGCGTCTTACCAACTTCTTAGGCGCCTCTCAGGTCGCTCTCAGCCTCTCGTGGTTCCGTCAGATGACGCGATCCAACGCCGAACGAGAGGGCCTCCCGGATGAGAAGACGTGTACTTCCCCTGACGATGCTCACGGCCGTCGTCGCCGCGCTCGCGCTCGCAGCCTGCGGTGGGTCGGCAGAGTCGAGCGGCTCGCAGGTCGCGGCGCTCGACGACGGCGGCCAGGCGGCGACGGAGACTGGCTCCGCGACCACATCTTCGAGCACCGATCCCCAGGACGTCGTGCTCGAGTTCGCCCAGTGCATGCGCGAGCACGGGATCGACGTGCCCGATCCCGACTTCTCCGGCGGCGGGCCGGGCGGCGGCCTGTTCGGCGGGGAGATCGACCCGGACGACCCGGACGTCCAGGCAGCCCAGCAGGCCTGCCAGCCGATCCTGCAGCAGATCCAGGGTCAGTTCTCCGAAGAGGACCGGGAGGCCCTCGAGGACACGCTGCTCGAGTTCGCCCAGTGCATGCGCGGCCACGGCGTCGACGTTCCGGACCCCGACTTCTCGGGCGGAGGGCCCGGCAGCGGGGACGGCGGCCCGTTCGGCGGCGAGATCGACCCGGACGACCCCGACGTCCAGGCCGCGATGGAGGCCTGCCAGGACATCCTCCAGCAGATCGGCGGCCCGTTCGGCGGTGAGCCCGGCGGCGGGGAAGGCAACGATGAAGAGGGCTGAACAGGAGACACCGCGGGCCGTCGGCGAGCCTGAGCCTGACGGGCATCGGGGCCAGACTGTCCGTCCCGCGAGCAGACGCCGCTTCGGCCTGCGGATACTTGCCGGCATCGTCACAGTGGCTGCTGCCGTCACAGTCGCCTTGCTCCTCCTCCGTGACGGCGGTGACAAGTCGACCGGTGCCGCCCCGCCGGCGACTGCGACGGCCGTGGTCGAGCGGCGCGACCTCGTCGAGACGGAGTCGTTCGACGGCACCCTTGCGTACAAGGGCCGCCGAACGGTTGTCTACCTCGACCCCGGCTCCGTGAGCGGGGGCACCGCTGCGGGGGTCGCGTACGACCCGGACCAGGATGCCGCCGAGACGACGCTGGTCGCCCTCGTGAGCTCGCCTGGGCCAGACCTGACCGGTGAAACGGAGACCGAGCCGCCACCGACGACCGAGCCCACGACGACCGAGCCTGCCACTGAGCCGCCGGCGACGACCGAGCCCCCCACGACCGAGCCGCCGGCGACGACCGAGCCTGCAGAGACGACCGAGCAGCCCGCAACAGGCCAGCCCGGCAGCGGGAGCGGGGGTTCCGCGTCCACGGGCAGCGGGACGGGACAGAGCTCGTCCCAGTCGGACGGCCAGCAGTCGGCCATCATCACTTGGCTACCGCGTGAGGGAGCGACGCTCGGGCGCGGGCAGGTCCTCTATAGGGTGAACGGAACGCCGACCGTGCTTCTGACGGGAACGGTGCCGGCCTGGCGGACGATCGAGCAGGACATCGCCGACGGACGAGACGTTCGCCAGCTCGAGCGGAACCTCGTCGCGATGGGCTACGGGACGAAGTCGATCAAGGTCGACCGCCACTTCGGGGCAGCCACCGAGCGGGCGGTGAAGGCGTGGCAGCGCGACCTCGGGGTCGACGACACCGGCGCCGTCGAGCTCGGCAGGGTCGTCTTCCTCCCGGGGCAGCGGCGCGTGGCGTCGCTCGAGGTGGCGCTCGGCGACACGGTGCAATCGGGACAGGCGATCTTGACGACGACGTCGGCCCGCCAGGAGGTGACCGTCGCCGTCGAGACGACTGAGCAGAGCCTCTTCGCAGTCGGTGACAGCGTCACTGTCGAGCTTCCCGACGGCTCGGAGGTTCCCGGAACGATCGCCTCCATCGGGACGGTCGCGACCTCGTCGAGCGACTCCAGCGAGCAGCAGCAGCAACAACAAGGTGACCAGGCGGCATCCGATGCCACGGTCGACGTGACGGTCACCCTCGATGGGCGGGCCGGCGTCGACCTCGACCAGGCTCCGGTCGACGTCGAGGTGACGAGCGAATCGGCCGAGAACGTGCTCGCCGTTCCGGTGACGGCACTCGTCGCGCTCCTCGGCGGCGGCTACGCGGTCGAGGTGGTCGACAGCCCTGAACGGACGCATCTCGTCCGGGTCGAGCCAGGCCTTTACGCCGAGGGCTACGTCGAGGTGACCGGCGAGGGAATCGACGAAGGCACGCAGGTCGTGGTGCCGGCGTGAGAACCGAAGCGGCTGCGTCAGCCCGGGCCGCCGGTATCCGGGCTCATGCCGTGCTCGAGGTCCGTGACGTCGTCAAGGACTACCCGGGCCCGGTCCGGGCGCTGGACGGCGTCTCGCTCCGGGTCGATGCCGGAGAGGCCGCCGCGATCGTCGGACGGTCCGGCTCAGGCAAGTCGACGCTCCTCCACATCATGGGGACGCTCGACCGGCCGACCTCGGGATCCATCGCGATCGACGGGATCGACGTCACCGCCAGGTCCGACCGCGAGCTGGCCGCGCTCCGGGCGCGGAGAATCGGGTTCGTCTTCCAGCAGTTCTTCCTGATCGACGGGCTGTCGGCACTCGAGAACGTCGCGAACGGCCTCCTCTACGCAGGAGTTCCCGCGGGCGGGCGCCGCCGGCTCGCCCGCGAGGCCCTCGACCGCGTCGGCCTCGCCCACCGTCTGGAACACGTCCCGGCGACGCTCTCCGGAGGCGAGCGGCAGCGGGTCGCAATCGCACGCGCGCTCGTCGGGCACCCGTCGATCGTGTTCGCGGACGAGCCGACCGGCAACCTCGACTCGCACTCCGGCGCCGAGATCCTCCGGCTGCTCGAGGAGCTGAACGCCGCGGGCACGACGATGCTCGTCATCACGCACGAGCGTGAGATCGCGGCCTCCCTCCCCCGCCGGATCGAGATGCGCGACGGCCGCATCGAGCTCGACACCGGTGCGTCCGGCTGATGTCGACCGAGCTCGCACCGAGCCGGCTTCTCCCCCTCGACGTCCTCCGGGTCGGCTCGATCGGCCTCCACACCCGCCGGCTGCGGGCCGTCCTCTCGGCACTCGGGATCGCGATCGGGATCGCGGCGATGGTCGCAGTGCTCGGAGTCTCCGAGTCCTCGAAAGCGGAACTCGTCGCCACCCTCGACCGTCTCGGCACGAACCTGCTCTCGGTCACGGCGGGGCAGGCGCTCTTCGCCGGGACGGCCACGCTGCCCGAGGAGGCCACCAGCATGATCAGCCGGATCGGCCCCGTCGAGCAGGTCTCGGGCATCGGCGGCGTGGACGCGAACGTCTTCCGAACCGACTACATCCCGAGCGAGGAGACGGGCGGCCTCTCGGTCTACTGGGCGGACCCGAACCTCCTCCAGACGCTCGGCGGGACGCTCGCGGTAGGGAAGTTCTTCGATGTCGCGACGGGCTCGTATCCGACGGTCGTCCTCGGCGCGACCGCAGCGGAGCGCCTGGGCGTGACCACGGTCGGCACCCAGGTCTGGCTCGGCGACGAGTGGTTCGCGGTCCTCGGCATCCTCGACCCGCTCGAGCTGGCCCCCGGCCTCGACCGGGGAGTGTTCGTCGGCTACGGCGTCGCCGAGAACCTCTTCGACGCCGACGGGTCGGCTTCGACGATCTACGTTCGCACCGACCCCGACACGATCGACGACGTCCGCTCCGTCCTCCCCAACACCGCCAACCCCGAGCATCCGGAGGAGATCGAGATCAGCCGGCCCTCCGACGCCCTGGAAGCTCGAGCCGCGGTCAACGAGTCGTTCACCGCGCTCTTCGTGGGCCTCGGAGCCGTCGCGCTGCTGGTCGGCGGCATCGGGATCGCGAACGTCATGGTGATCGCGGTGCTCGAGCGCCGCTCCGAGATCGGCCTGCGCCGGGCGCTCGGAGCCACGCGGCGCCACATCGGGATCCAGTTCCTGACCGAGTCGCTCGTCCTCGCCGCCTTCGGGGGCCTCGCGGGGGTCCTGACCGGTGCCGCCGTCACGATCGGCTACGCCTCGACCCGGGACTGGGACGCCGTGGTGCCGGCCTACGGCCTCGTCGGCGGGATCGGCGTCGGCCTTGCGATCGGCGCCGTCGCCGGCCTCTACCCGGCGCTGCGGGCAGCCCGCATGTCGCCGACGGACGCGTTGCGTACCGTTTGACGTCGCGAGCGCGCACGCCGAGCGTGCGAGCGAGAGCAGGCAGGTAAGATCCCGGGGCCGAGGCCGCGAGGGATACCGGCGCTCCGCCCGAGACAGTCGCAGTGGGCCAGCACCCGAGTGGCTCACGGAGGACGTCATCGAAGCGCTACGCAAGCACGCGGTCCGCGAAGCGGGGACGATGGTCTTCGACGGTAGGGAGTACACGAAGCTCCTGATCGGGAATGGCCCGGACGTGGTGCTCGTCGATCCCGAGACGGGCGAGGGGGCCGTCTGAATTCCGAGTCCCGATGCATTCGGCGTTCCGACATTCGTCGTCCGGACACGCGAGCCGCTCCCCAATACCGAACAGAACCGGCGGAGCCTGTCGCTGACAACGCTCCACCCGGAGGCAGCGGTGCAGGACGTCATGCCCGCAGAGTTCCACGCCAGGACGAGCGGGCAGTTCCCGCGCGGCTGAGATCATCGGTCGGCGCCCCGAGAAGAAGCGAGTTCTCGAACGCCCCGCAGTGACTACACTCCCCCCGGGTGGAGGACTACACGAGCAAGTACAAGGGCGAGCAAGTCGAGGTCGCCCTGTTCGGGGGCGAGTACCAGGAGGGTGTTCTCACGGCCTACTGCTACGTCGAGGACGTGGCCCACGTGGAGCTGAACGGGCACATCCTGATCCCGCTCCAGAACGTCGCCTCCCTCCACTGCTCGAGCCGCTGCGACGCTCCCGAGCCCGACTGGCCGCCCCGCGGGCTCGCCGAGGGCGACGAGTCGTAGCCTCGGAGGGATCGCCGTGGGCCCACGGCTCCTCGTCGCGCGGAACGTCCTGAAAGCGTGGCTCCTGCTCGGCGGCTGGGTCGGCGCGCTGACGGCGCTCGGCTGGTGGCTCGGGGAGTTCCGCGTCGCGAGCGTCTTCTTCGTCCTGACGCTGCTCATGTCCGCGACGGTGCACTGGTACGGAGCGCGGATCATCCTCACCGCGCTCGGAGCGAGGGAGCTCACGCTCGGCGAGGGCGCGGCGCTGCACGCGACCGCGGAGCGCCTGGCGCGCGAGGCCGGCGTCGCCCGGCCGAAGCTCTACCTCCTCGCCGACGGCCATCCCCGTGCGCTCACCGTCGGCCGCGGCGCCGGCGACTTCGGGATCGCGGTCAGCCAGGGGCTGCTCGCGCTCACGACCCCGGCCGAGCTCGAGGGCGTGCTCGCCCACGAGCTGGCGCACGCCCGCCACCGGGACGTCACGATCCAGACCCCGGTTGTCCTGATCGCGGTCTCGAGGCGAGCCGGATCGGCGGCTTCCTCCGGCGCGCTCTCCTCTTCGTCCTCGCGCCGATCGCCGCGAGCCTCACCCACCTCTTGCTCTCGCCGAAGCGGGAGTTCGCCGCCGACGAGGCGGCGGCCGCGACCTGCGGCACCCCGCACGCGCTCGCGGACGCGCTCGTTCGGCTCGAGCAGGCCGTCGAGCTCGTCGAGTTCCGGGCGAGCCCTGCGACCGAGCCGCTCTACACGGTCAACCCGTTCGGGCCGGACCGGCTCGCGAGGATGTTCGACACGCACCCGCCCGTCGGCGAGCGCGTCCGGCGCCTGCGCGACCTCGACCCGGGCTGGCGGGAGAGGCTCCGCGCGGCCTAGTACCCCCAGATAGTCGAAAAGGGCCGATCGGCCCTTTTCGAGGAAGATTCCGGCGGCGTCCTACTCTCCCGGGAGGTTGCCCTCCGAGTACCATCGGCGCTGGCGGGCTTAACTGCTCTGTTCGGAATGGGAAGAGGTGTTTCCCCGCCGCTATGACCACCGGAAACTTGTGAACGTCCGTCGAGGCGCGCCCAGCGCACCCTCAAAACTCCATAGCGACATTGCGGTGTTCAGATCAAGACCTCGGACGATTAGTACGGGTCCGCTGAACACGTTGCCGTGCTTGCACGTCCCGCCTATCGACGTGGTGGTCTCCCACGGTCCTTACTCCCTCGAGGGGATGGGAGGCCTCATCTCGAGGTGGGCTTCCCGCTTAGATGCTTTCAGCGGTTATCCCATCCGGACGTGGCTAATCAGCAGCGCCGTTGGCACGACGACTGATACACCAGAGGTCCGTTC
>JBBILK010000009.1:0-9349 GCA_037444965.1 Actinomycetota bacterium
CGAGGCTGCTCGAGGTCAACATCCAGAACCTCGCCGCCGTCCCCTCGATCGTCTACGGGATCCTCGGGCTCGCGTTCATCGTGCGCGGGATGGGCCTCGGCCGCGTGCTCCTCGCCGGCGCGATCATCCTGACGCTCGTCGTCCTCCCGACCGTGATCGTCGCCTCGCGCGAGGCGATCCGGGCCGTCCCCGACTCGATCCGCCAGGGCGCCTACGCGCTCGGTGCGACGAAGTGGCAGGTCGTCTGGCGGCAGGTGCTCCCCGCCTCGATTCCGGGCATCGCGACCGGCTCGATCCTCTCCGTCTCGCGCGGGATCGGCGAGACGGCGCCGCTCTTGCTCGTCGGCGCGCTCACCTACGTCGCGATCAACCCGACCCTGCTGGGGCCGTACACGGCGCTGCCGATCCAGATCTTCCAGTGGATCGGGCGCCCCCAGGAGGAGTTCAAGTTCCTCGCAGCGGCCGCGATCATCGTGCTCCTGCTGATGCTGCTCAGCCTGAATGCCTTTGCGATCTGGCTCCGCAACCGCTACCAGCGAAAGTGGTGACGATGCCCCAAACCGAAACGCAACCTGTCAAAATCGCGAGCGTGGGCATGGACACGCTCGCCGCGACGCCGTCGTCCGCGCCGGAGTTCCGGGAGGTGGTCTTCGGCGTCGACAACCTCCGTGTCAGCTACAGCGGCAAGCCGGCGCTGAAGGACGTCGGGATGGAGGTGTACAAGAACGCGATCACCGCCTTCATCGGCCCGTCCGGGTGCGGCAAGAGCACCTTCATCCGCTGCTTCAACCGCACGAACGACCTGATCCTCGGCGCGAAGGTCGAGGGGCAGGTGCTTTATCACGGCCAAGACCTGTACGCACCGGACGTCGACCCGGTCGAGGTCCGCAAGCTGATCGGGATGGTGTTCCAGAAGCCGAACCCGTTCCCGAAGTCGATCTACGACAACGTCGCCTTCGGCCCGCGCGTGATCGGGATGAAGGACTCGCTCAACGAGCGGGTCGAGCGCGCCCTCCGCCACGCAGCGCTGTGGGACGAGGTGAAGGATCGGCTCAAGGACAACGCCTACGGCCTCTCCGGCGGTCAGCAGCAGCGGCTCTGCATTGCCCGCTGCCTCGCGGTCGATCCCGAGGTGATCCTGATGGACGAGCCGTGCTCGGCCCTCGACCCGATCTCGACCTCGGCGATCGAGGACCTGATGCACGACTTGAAGTGCGAGTACACGATCGTGATCGTCACCCACAACATGCAGCAGGCCGCCCGCGTCGCCGACATGACCGCGTTCTTCGGCGTCGAGGTCGACGACAAGGGGCACCGCACTGGCATCCTGATCGAGTACGACACGACCCAGCGGATCTTCACCAACCCCACCGACAAGCGAACCGAGGGCTACGTGACCGGGCGGTTCGGATAAATGCGCATCGAACTCCAGGAAGAGCTCGACCAGCTGAACGCCCACCTCCAGGAGGAGGGGGAGTACGTGCTGCGGGCGCTGCGCGGTGCGCTGAACGCGCTGCGCGTCGGAGACGCCGAGCTCGCCGACGAGGTGATCGCGTTCGACGACGAGGTCGACCGGCGGGCGGCCGAGATCGAACGCCAGGTCGAGCTTCTGATAGCCCGCCAGACCCCAGTCGCGACCGATCTGCGCCAGGCGCTCGCGGTCCTGCACATCAACATCCACCTCGAGCGGATGGCCGACCTCTGCGTGAACATCGCGAAGATCTCGAAGACAGCTCGTGCGATCCACGAGGGCTCGCCGAGCGTGATCGAGGGTTTCGAGGAGATGGGCTCGCGCGCGGAGGAGATGACGCGGACCGCGCTCGACTCGTTCGCGCACAGGGATCTTGGCGCAGCGGAGTCGCTCGTCGCGCTCGACGAGCTGATCGACAACGGCAACCGTCGCGTCGTCGGGCAGCTCGCTGCGCTCGAGGGCGACCAGCATACCCGCGAGTGGGCGCTGCTCATGATCGTCGTCTCGCGCTGCCTCGAGCGGATCGGCGACAACGCCGTCGACATCGGCGAGCAGACCGCGTACCTCGTCACGGGCGACTTCCGCGAGTTCGAGGACGCCTCCCACCCCAGCGCCGACCGCTGACACCGCGAGCAATCGCCTTCGACTTCAACGGGACGATCTCGGACGACGAGAGCGTCTACTGCGAGATCTATCGCACGCTGTTCGCCGCCGCTGGCCGCCCGCTCACGCGGGACGACTACTTCCGCGAGCTCGCGGGGCTTTCCGACGCGGAGATCATCCGGCGCTGGTTGGGAGACGACTACCCCGCCCAGGAGGGTCTGCTCGCCGAGCGCCGTCTGCTCTACCTCGAGCGGACGCGCAGGGGCGAGAGCGTCCCGGGCCGCGCTCGCGAGGCGCTCGCGGAGGCGGCGTCACGGGTGCCGGTGGCGATCGTGTCGGGGGACTTCCGGGACGAGATCGAGCACGTGCTCACGGCTGCGAACCTCGCCCCGCTGGTGTCGGCGCTCGTGGCGCTCGAGGACGTGAGCCGGCCGAAGCCCGATCCCGAGGGGTACCTGCTCGCGCTCGAGCGGCTGGGCGGCCTCGTGCCGGGCGACGTCGTGGCCGTCGAGGACACCGAGGTCGGCGTCGCCTCGGCCAAAGCCGCCGGCCTGTACACGGTCGGCGTGCTCGGGACGATGCCCGCGGAGCGTCTTCGGGAGGCGGACGTGATCGCCGAGCGGCTCGATGCCGCGCTCGTCCGCCGACTGCTCGACGGCCCGCCGCGGTAACCAGCGAGTCACCACTCGTTCACCAGTTTGTCACCCAACGTTCTCCCGTTCTTGACGAGACTCACGCTGGAGTCCAGGAAGGGAGGGCGGGATGCGCCTGGCGCTGGTGCCGAAGTCGAGCGGGTTCTACGAGCTGTTCACCCAGGCGGGAGCGAACGCGCTCGAGGTGGCGCGGAAAGCGGAGATCCGCTTTCGCGAGTACCCGAGCTCGTCGGTTACGCAGGCCGACATCAAGGAGCTCGAGCACGTCGGCGACCGGCTCACGGCCGACACCATCCAGATGCTCAACACGCACTACGTCACCCCCTTCGATCGGGAGGACATCTACGAGCTCGCGACGCGCCTCGACGACGTCGTCGACCACATCGAGCACGCCTGCGACCTGCTCGACCTCTACTCGATCGAGTCGCCGACCCGTCAGTCGCTCGACCAGTGCCGGATCCTCGTCGCCGCGAGCGACAAGCTCGCGATCGCGCTGTCCGAGCTGAAGGGGCGCAGGCGCGCCGAGCAGGCGCTGATCGAGGTGAAGCGGCTCGAGGACGAAGGCGACCGCGTCGTCCGCGACGCGATCGCGGCCCTGTTCCACGACCCGCGGATCGACCCGCTGATCGTCATCCGCTGGAAGGACATCTACGAGGCGCTCGAAGAGGCGCTCGACGCCTGCGAGACCGTGGCGAACGTCGTCGGCAACATCGTCGTCAAGAACGCCTAGACGATCGTGGACGAGACCGTCCTCCTCGTCCTCGTCGTCGGGATCGCGCTCTTCTTCGACTTCACGAACGGGTTCCACGACGCCGCGAACGCGATCGCGACGGGCATCTCGACGCGCGCCTGGCACCCGCGCGCCGCGGTCCTCGTCGCGGCTGTCCTCAACTTCGCCGGCGCCTTCGCGATCTCGAAGGTCGCCGCAACCGTCGCGAAGGGGATCGTCGACCCGGGAGCGATCACGCTGCGCGTCGTCCTCGCGGGCCTCATCGGGTCGATCTTCTGGAACCTCCTCACCTGGTACTTCGGCCTCCCTTCCAGCTCGAGCCACGCGCTCATCGGCGGGATGCTCGGCGCGAGCATCGCCGCCGTCGGCTTCGGCGTCGTCCTCTGGGACGGCCTCGTCCAGAAGGTCCTGATCCCCTCGCTCTGCGCTCCCGTCTTCGGCATGCTCGGGGCGGCGCTGTTCCTGACGATCATCCTGTGGGTCGTCAGGCGGCGACACCCGGGGATCGTCAACCGCTTCTTCCGGCGGCTCCAGCTCGTCTCGTCGAGCTTCCTCGCCTACACGCACGGGACGAACGACGCCCAGAAGACGATGGGCCTCATCTCGATCGCGCTGATCGCGACAGGCCACCTGTCGGCGGACTTCGAGCGGCCGCCGGTCTGGGTGATCGCGGCGGCGGCCGCGGCGATCGCAGCCGGCACCTACGCGGGCGGCTGGCGGATCATCCGTACGCTCGGCCAGCGCATCGCCAAGCTCGAGCCGCCGCAGGGCTTCTCCGCCGAGGCGGCAACGAGCCTGACCCTCTACTTCACTGCGCACTTCGGCTTCCCCGTCTCGACGACCCACACGATCTCGGGCGGCGTGCTCGGCGCGGGCGCGGCGCGCCGGCTCTCGGCCGTTCGCTGGGGGATCGCCGGGAACATCCTCACTGCCTGGCTGCTCACGATCCCCTGCGCCGCGCTCGTCGGGGCCGGGATGCAGGTCGTGACCCGGATTCCCGGCGGCGCTCTGCTCGTCTTCCTGCTCGGCGTCGCCATCGCCGCGTTCGCGTTCACGGCGCGCTCGCGCCAGGCGCGCGCCGTGCGGCCGGCGCCGCAGGCGGCGACGTCGAGCTAACGGGCCGCGCGTCAAGCTTCCATCCAACGGCGCCGATAACACGGTGGGATGGAAGCTGCGATCGAGTTCGCGCGCGAGCGGGTGCGCCTGGGCACGCTCCTGCTCCAGCGCGAGCTCGTAACCGCCGAGCAGCTCGCGGAAGCGCTCGAGGAGAAGGAGGAGACCGGCAGGCGGCTCGGCGAGATCGTGCTCGCACGCGGGTGGGTCTCGGAGGTCGCACTCGCCCGGGCCCTCGCCGACCAGCTCCACATCGACTTCGTCGACATCGGAGCTTCCCCGCCGAACCCGGCGGTCGCGAACCTCCTCCCCGACCGGTATGCGCGGCGGTACCGGGCGATTCCGGTTCGCTTCATCGGCGAGAACACCGTGCTCGTGGCCGTCGAGGACCCGACGAACGTCGTCGCGTCCGACGACCTGCGGCTCGTCCTCGGGATCGAGATCCAGCTTGCAGTCGCCACCGCCTCCGATATCGAGGCGGGGCTCGAGCGCTTCTATCCCGTCAGCGACGCCGAGGTCGAGGCGATCGAGGGCGAGGATGCGGAGAGCCTGCCGAGCGCGGGCCCGCGCGCCGACATCGTCGACGTCCGCAGCGGCGGCGCGGCAAGCGCCCCGGCCGTCACCCTCGTCAACGAGATGATCAAGCGTGCGATCGAGGAGGGCGCCTCCGACGTCCACTTCGAGCCGCAGTACGAGCGGCTGATCGTGCGCGCCCGCATCGACGGCGTCATGCAGCAGCTGAAGGTGGTCTCGGCCGACCTGCAGCAGGCCGTCACGACGAGGCTGAAGATCATGGGCGACCTCGACATCGCCGAGCGGCGGGCCCCGCAGGACGGACGCGTCTCGATCAAGTTCGGCGGCGAGCCGATGGACCTCCGCATCGCCGTCCTCCCGACGGTCTACGGCGAGCAGGTCGTCCTGCGCATTCTCTACCGAACTGCGACCGCGATCGACTTCAGCCAGCTCGGCCTCGCCGACGACGCCGCGGAGACGCTCCGCTGGGCGATCGCCCAGCCCTACGGCGCGATCTTCGCGAGCGGCCCGACGGGCAGCGGCAAGACGACGACGCTCTACGCCGCGCTCGGGATGCTCAACGATCCGGAGCGCGTGATCATGACGATCGAGGATCCCGTCGAGTACCAGCTCGACGGCGTCAACCAGATCCAGATCAACCCGAAGGCCGGCCTCACCTTCGCGCAGGGACTCCGCACCATCCTGCGCAGCGACCCTGACGTGCTGCTCGTGGGGGAGATCCGCGACAACGAGACCGCGAAGATCGCGATCCAGGCGGCGATGACCGGCCACCTCGTCCTCTCCACGCTGCACGCCGACAACGCCGCCAACTCGATCTCCCGTCTCAGAGACATGGGGGTCGACACCTCGCTCCTCGCCGGCACCGTGAACTGCATCTTCTCGCAGCGGCTCGTGCGCAAGCTCTGCCCGAACTGCAAGAAGCCCTACACCCCCGTCGCCGACACGTTGCGCCGCGCCGGCTTCTCGGAGGACATCGCCCTGAGCGGCAACGTCACGCTCTACCGACCGCGCGGGTGCGTGCAGTGCATGGGGGGCTACAAGGGCCGGGTCGCCCTCTACGAGGTGCTCAAGGTGACGGCCGAGATGCGCCGGCTGATCGAGGCCGCCTCCTCCGAGGAGATCTACGCGGCCGCCGTCGCGGCCGGCATGCGCACGCTCTACGAGGACGGCCTGCGCCACTGCCTGAACGGCGTCACCTCCCTCGAGGAGGTCCGCCGCGTGGCCGGCGAGCGCCGCGTCTGACGCCGCTCCCTGCGGGTATCCCGCAACTCGAATCAGAGGCGTTACGGATGACCCAGGGCGAGTCGCGGCGCGACGATGTAGCCATGGCTCGGGAAACGGGGCCGGCTCACCGTTCGGGCGCGACCACGCGGGCGCGCCTCGACTTCGACCGGCGTCCGATGCTCGTCTTCTGGGAAACGACGAGAGCCTGCCTGCTCGCCTGCCGCCACTGTCGCGCCTCGGCGATCCCCGAGCCACTGCCGGGAGAGCTCACGACCGAGGAAGGCCTCGGCTTCCTCGAGACGCTGACCGGGTTCGGCAAACCGCGGCCCGTCCTCGTTCTCACCGGGGGCGACGTGCTCATGCGGCGCGACCTCGACCGGCTGATCCGCCGGGCGCGCGAGCTGGCCGTCCCGGCCGCAGCCGCGCCGAGCGTCACGCCGATGCTGACGCCGGAAAGGGCGGCGGAGCTGCGCCGGCTCGGCGTCAAGGCGGTCTCGATCTCGCTCGACGGCGCGACGCCGGAGACCCACGAGCGCATCAGGCAGGTGGAGGGACACTTCGCCCAGACGCTGCGGGCGCTCGAGCTGCTCCGCGCCCGGGGCTTCACCGTGCAGGTGAACACGGTCGTGACCCGGGAGAACGCGGCGGAGCTCGCGGCCGTGGCGGAGCTCGTGGCGAGTGCGGGCGCCGCGATCTGGGAGGTCTTCTTCCTCGTCAGGACTGGCCGGGGAATCGGCATGGAGGAGCTCTCGCCGGCAGAGAACGAGGACGTCTGCCACTTCCTGTACGACGCCTCGCGCTACGGCTTCATCGTCCGCACCGTCGAGGGGCCGTTCTTCCGCCGCGTCGCGGCCTGGCGGAGAAGCGATCCGCCCGGCACCGAGGCGGGGAGCAGGTACCGGCTGGGCGGTCTGTACGAGAGCCTCGCCGGCGAGCTCCAGACGCGCCTGGGCAAGCCCCTCGGCGAGTCCCGGGCGCAGACGAAAGGGACGCGGGACGGAAAGGGGATCGTCTTCGTCGCCCACGACGGAGAGGTCCACCCTGCCGGCTTCCTGCCGCTCTCCCTCGGCAACGTCAGGCGCCGAGACCTCGTCGGGATCTACCGCGAGAGCTTGCTGCTTCGCGACATCCGGGCGTCGAGATTCCACGGCCGCTGCGGCTCCTGCGAGTATGCGGACCTCTGTGGCGGCTCCCGCGCCCGCGCCTTCGCGTGGTCCGGGGACGCGCTCGGCGAGGACCCGGCCTGCGGCTACGTGCCCGCGTCCGGCAGCTCGGGCCCCGACCTCGAGGCCGGGGCCCCACGATCCGGACCTCAGTGATCCATGCCCGGCATGTCCTCCTCCATCGGCTCGAGGGCGAGGTCGATCACGGACTCCGGCGGCGGCGCCGGCGCAAGCGACGAGAAGCTGATCCCGTTCGGAGCGAGGCCAACGGGGATCCGCGCCACGACCTGGCGGCTGTCCAGGTCGAGGACGGCGACGTCGCCGCCGTAGATGTTCGTGATGTACGCGTGAGCGCTCGCCGGCTCGACGACGACCCCGTGCGGGCCGAGCCCGGTCTCCACCTCATCGGTCACGGCGAACTCGGCCGTGTCGATGATCGAGACGGTCGAGCCCGGCTCCTCCTCGGTTCCCTGGTTCGCCACGAGCAGGTATCGCCCGTTCGGGCTCACGAAGACCTGGATCGGCCCGGACCCGACGTCCACCTTGCCGGTCACCGTGCGTGTCGCGGTGTCGATCTTGGCGACTGCGTCTTCCCCGGCCAGCGAGACGTATGCGGCCTCTCCGTCCGGCGCGAACGCGACCTGGACCGGCGTCTTGCCGACCTCGATGTCGCCGACCCGCTCGTACGTCGTCGCGTCGATCACGCTCACGGTGGTGCCCTCTGCGTTGGCGACGTAGAGCCAGCGCCCATCCGGACTGGGCCGGAGCCCGTGAGGCCCGCTGCCGACGGGGATCGTGGCGATCTCCTCCATCGAGTCGACGTCGATCGCCGTCACGGTGCCCTCCGCGCCGTTCGTGACGAAGGCCGTCTTGCCGTCGGGAGAGACGATCACGTGGGCGGGCTCGGCTCCGGTCGGGATCACTCCGTGCGGTGCGTAGAGGGCGGGATCGAGCATCAGTGCGAACGCGTCGTGCCCGCTCACGGCCCAGACACCCCGCCCGTCCGGGGAAACCTGGACGTTGTGGGGGCCGGGAACACCGCTGAGCGTGGCGACGACCTCGTTCGTCGCCGCGTCGATCGCCGTCAGGCTGTCGCCTTCTTCGTTCGCGACCCAGACCGTGCCCTCGACCATGCCTTCGTGCACAGCCGAGGGCTGCTGCTGCGGCTCCGAGCCGCCGCCCGTCAGCACGACCGCAGCGACCGTCGCGCCGGCGCCCACGACTGCCGCGGTGGCGATGATTGCCAGGAACTGCTTGCTCATGCTTCGACTCCAATCGGTCAAGAAACGTCGACGACGAGAATGAGCCCACCCGGGTCCTCGCCGCCGTTCGTCAGGTGATGGCCGATGTGGCAGTGGAAGACCCACCGGCCGGGTTCGATGGCCGTGAAGGCGAGGTCGTAGCGCTCGCCCGGGGCCACCTGGATGGTGTCGCCACGCTGCGGAGCTCCTCGAACCGGATGCCCGTCCTTGGCGACGAGCTCGAAATCGGTGCCGTGGAGATGCATCGGGTGCTCGAACTGCCCGGCGCCGACGACCCGCAGGAGAACGCGGGCGCCGCGAGCGACCTCGATCGTCTCCGTGGCGGGGAAGCTCTTGCCGTTGAGGGTGAAGTAGTTCGGCAGCGAGCCCTCGAGGTCCATCGCCGGGCGCGTCTCGCCCGTCGTCGGGTCGAGCGCCCACTCACTGATCATGATCGTGCGCTCGACGTCGTAGGGCTGTGCCTGGGGTGGCTCGATCACGAGCGCGCCCGCCAGGCCGAGCCCGACCTGGCGATCCTCCTGGTAGTGGGAGTGATAGAGGAACGTCCCGCCCTGGGAGTCGCGCCCGGCGGGGATCGCGTCGAACTCGTAGGTGAA
>JBBILK010000009.1:9369-15525 GCA_037444965.1 Actinomycetota bacterium
ATCGGCTCCTGCGTCACGTCGGGGACGCCGTCCATCTCGTTGGGCACGGCGATCCCGTGCCAGTGGACGGTCGTGGGGTCCGGAAGCGCATTGGTGACGTGCACGCGGATGCGCTGCCCGTACGGGATCCGAAGCTCTGGTCCCGGCACCGTTCCGTTGTAGGTCCAGGCGGTGACACGGACGCCCGGGAGGATCTCCCAGCGGACGGGCGTCGCGGTTAGCTCGTACACCCAGACGCCGTCCTCGATCCGGGGCTCGAGTACCTCGCCACCACGCTCGGCGGTCGCGTCCGGAACATCCTCCATCGGGGCGGCCGCGCCGTGCTCCCCGTGGCCGCCCGCTTCCGCCTCCGCCATCGGACTCATCTCGGTGGAGGGCATCGGCTCAGCCGTCTCGACGGACGGCGCCTCGGCACTCGGCTCGTCCTCGGCCGCCCGGACGATCGACACGACGGCAAGGGGCAATGCCACCGCGGCGACGAGCAAGGCCACGACGGCCAGGAGAAGTGTCGAACGAGAGCTCATCTCGCACCTACCCGTGCTGCATCCCCGAGGCGTGGCCCATCAGCACCTCGACCTCGGCTTGCTGGGCTTCGATGATCGCCCCGGCGAGCTCCTCGATCTCGGGATGCTCGGCCTGCTCGAGGGCGAGCGTCGCCATCGCGATCGCGCCGTTGTGGTGGTCGACCATCATCGAGGCGAACGCCCCGTCGACGTCCTCGGCGACGCTCAGGTCGCCGGGGTCGTGCTGCATCCCCATCTCCTCCATCGACATCCCGAGGTCCTCGAACCCGGTCGGGTCGAGCTCGGAGCTGCCGTACCACTCGGCGCGCCACGCGAGCATCTGGTCGATCTCCGCCTGTTGCGTGGCGATGATCGCGTCCGCGATCTCGACCAGATCCGGCTGGCTGAGGCCCGCCGCCTTCGCCTCCTCGGCAGCCGCGATCGCCTCCTCGTGGTGGGGGACCATCGCGTCGATGAAGGCCTGGTCGAAGGGTGCGGTCTCGGCCTCGGATGTGTCGGAGCCGTCGTTGCCGCCGCACCCCGCGGCCAGGAGGGCCAGGCCGGCGATCGCCAGCACGGCAAGTACGAGCACACGCGTTCTCATCGAATCGTCTCTCCTTCGGTAGCCGTAGCTGCACGGGCCAGAGGCCCGCCCGACACCGAGGGAGACTCAGTTCAGGAAGCGCTGCAGCCAGGAAGGCGAAGCACGAGCCGCCGGAGCCGGCTCGAGGCGAAGCACGGCGCGCACGGGGGACGAGACGCGGGCCAGGAACACCGCCCGCCGGCTCGCCGGCGGCAGAACCGCGAGCGGTAGGAGCAGGGTGAAGAGGACGATGCAGACTCCGACCCCGGCGGCGACGGTGCCCCGAGCGTCCTGCATGTCGTCGTGCAGACCGTGCCCGACGCCGGAGAAGAGGAGGAGCCCGCAGGCCAGCGCTAGCGCGAGGAGCGCGGCCACCGCTGCCCGCCGACCACGTCGCATGTTGAGAGTAGCCGTCACTGCTGTCTCAGAGGATGCGCCGCGCACCGACCCAGTTCGCCGTGTACCAGGGATCCGACAGGCTCGAGATCTTGACGACGTCGCCCGTATGGGGCGCGTGGATGAACTGGCCGTTCCCGATGTACATCCCGTTGTGGCCGAGGTTGTTGAAGAACACGAGATCCCCGGGCTCGAGGTCGTCCTTCGACACGGGGACACCGTACGTGTACTGCGAGGCCGCATAGTGGGGCAGCGAGACGCCGACCTGCGCGTACACGTACATGATCAACCCCGAGCAGTCGAAGCCCACGCTGGGTGACGCGCCGCCCCAGACGTACGGAATACCGAGATACTGCATCGCGATCTCGACCACGGCACTGCCATACCGGTTCGAGGGGGCACTTCCTACCGGCTCGGGCCCCGGTGAGGCCGCCGGGCTCGCGACGACGCTCGCCTGGAGCCGCTCCTGTTCGAGCCGCTTCTCGGCCTCCTCCCGGAGGCGGCGCTGCCGCTCCCGCTCCTCGGCCTCGAGCTGCTGGATCTCCTCCTTGATCGAGTTGTAGAGGCGTTCTCGCTCCGCGAGCTTCGCCTCGATCGCCTCGCGCCTCGCGGCCCGCTCGGCGACGACCCGCTTCTGCTCAGCCACGGCCCGTTCGAGCCGCTTCTGCCGCTCGATCAGCTCCTGCTTCACCTGCCTGATCTCCGCGAGAATCTCGGCGTCCTGAGCGGACACGCGCTTGGCGGCGTCCAGCCGGTCGATGATGTCGTCGAGGCTCGCGGACCCGAAGATCACCTCGACGACGTCCTCCTCGCCGCTCACGTAGAGCGTCACGAGCCGGTCGGCGAGTCGCGCCCGGGCGTCTGCCAGGGTGGCCCGAGCGAGCGCCAGATGCCTGCGGTTCTCACGAATGGTCTCCTCGAGCCCGTCCAGGCGCTCGTTCGCGCCGTTCCACGCCTCGATTGCAAGCTCGAGCTCGACGTCGATCGCCTGGATTTCCGCGAGGACGCGCTCGGCCTCGGCGCGGTGCTCGCGGATCTGAGCAGGCGCGGCGAGCCCCACCGTGCTCGCGGCGAGCCCACCGACGACGATAGCGACGGCGACCCAGAGCGGGCGCCAGCCGCGCACCGTTCGCATCCCGAGCCTGGCCAACGTCCACGGACGCTAGGAGACGGTTGTGAAGGACCCGTGAAGCAGACGCTGCGGGTAGCATCGGTGTCAGTGTCATCCTGGGCGCGGCTCGTCGGTTCGCTCGTCGCCGTGGCGCTGGTCGCAGGCTGCGGCAGCGCGGAGTCGTTCGAGCCGCCCGCACCCGAAGACCCGGGGCCCATTCACGTCCACGCGCTCGGTGTCGACCCGGCCGACGGCGCGCTCTTCGTCGCGACCCACACGGGCCTCTGGCGCCTCGGCGAGGGAGACACGGAGGCGAGCCGCGTGACCGACCGCCGCCAGGACACGATGGGATTCACGGTCGTCGGTCCCGGTCACTTCCTCGGCTCCGGGCATCCCGATCTCCGGGACGAGCTCCCCCCGCACCTCGGCCTGATCGAGTCGCGCGACGCCGGCCGGACGTGGAACTCGATCTCGCTCCTCGGCGAGGCGGACTTCCACGTGCTCCGGACCGCCGCCGGCCGCATCTTCGGCTTCGACGCCACGAACGCTCGGCTGCTCGTGAGCGAGAACGGCGGCGCAAGCTGGGAACAACGTCCTGTTCCCGCACCCCTCCTCGACCTCGTGGTCGATCCCGAGAACCCGAATAGATTGCTGGGAGCCGTCGGGCGCGGCCTCGTCGTCTCGGAGAACGGAGGAGCGACCTGGAGCGCGCTCGACAGCCCGCCCGGGCTCCTCGCCTGGCCGGCTGCCGGCGACCTCTACGTCGTCGACGTCGCGGGTCGAGTGTTCGTGAGCCCCGAGCCGGCCGGCCCGTGGAGCGAAGCGGGGGCCGCCGGCTGCGAGCCCGCTGCGTTCCATGCAACCGGCGCAGGCGCGCTCTACGTCGCGCTCCACGACGGGCCTATCGTCCGCTCGGTCGACGGCGGAGCGTCCTGGTCGGTGCTCGTCGCCACCGAGGCTTCATGAGATCTTCACAGGTCGCCTCGATCCTGATAGCGCGCGATGCCACGATGAACAGGAAGATCGTCGTCATCGACGACGAGGCCTCGGTCCAGGAGGTCGTCCGCGGGTACCTCGAGCGCGACGGGTACCTCGTCTACGTGGCCGGCAACGGCCGGGAAGGCCTCGCCCTGGCGGAGCGAGCCAAGCCGGCCCTCGTCGTCCTCGACCTGATGCTGCCGGACATCTCGGGCGAGGAGATCTGCCGGGAGATCCGGACTCGTTCCGACGTGCCGATCCTGATGCTGACGGCGAAGGTGAGCGAGGACGAGCGCGTCGCCGGGCTCGCACTCGGCGCGGACGACTACCTGACGAAGCCGTTCAGCCCGCGGGAGCTCGTCGCCCGCGTGCGGGCGATCCTTCGCCGCGCCCAGGGATCGGGCACCCCGCTCGTCGAGACGCTCAGCTTCGACGGCGGCACGCTCGTGATCGACACCGTCAGACACGAGGTGCTACGGCAGGGGCAGGCGGTCGAGCTCACCCCGACGGAGTACCGCCTGCTCGTCGCGCTCGCTCAGTATCCCGGCCGCGTCTACTCGCGCTTCGAGCTGATCGAGAGGGTGCAGGGCTACGACTTCGAGGGGTTCGAGCGCACGATCGACGCCCACGTCAAGAACCTGCGAAGGAAGATCGAGCCCCACCCGCGCAAGCCCCGGTACGTGGAGACCGTCTTCGGCGTCGGCTACCGCTTCGCGAAGCTGTGAGGGCCCTCCGCTCCCTCAGCCTCCGGGCACGGCTCGCCCTCGCGCTCGTGACGCTCGCCGTACTCGCCGTCGGTCTCGCCACGCTCATCTCGCATCGCGGACTCCAGCCCCGCCTCTCGGAGGCCGCCCAGGCGCGGCTGGATCGAGCCGTCGAGCGGGTCGCCGAGGTGGCGGCGTCGATCTACGCGGAAGGGAACGGCTGGAACGAGATCGGGACGCACAACCTCGAGCATGTCGCGCTCCTGAACGGCCTGGCGCTGACGGTCGTCGCTCCCGACGGAACCGTGATCGCCAAGACCGAGCCAGGCGAGATCTCGGATGTGCACCCCGTCTCGGCGAGTGCGTCGGCGCCGGTCGTCGTCGGTGGGGAGCGCGTGGCGACGGTTTCCGTCGCACCCCTCGGCGACAGCCTGCTCAGTCCCGAGGACGTGAAGCTCCAGGACTCCCTCGACCGGCTCGATTTCGCCGCCGGCGCGATCTCGGTCGCGGCCGCTCTCGTGCTCGCCTTCGTCCTGGCGCAGACGCTCTCGCGGCCGCTCCGCCGCATCCGCGAGGCGGCGCAGCACATGGCCCAGGGAGACCTCACGGTTCGCGTGGAGCCGTCGGGCGGAGCCGAGGTGCGTGCGGTGGGAGAGGCGCTGAACCGTCTCGCGGAGACGCTTCAGCGTGAGGAGGAGCTGAGGAAGCAGAGCGTCGACGATCTCGCGCACGAGCTGCGAACGCCGGTGAGCGGGCTGCTCTCCCGAATCGAGGCCGCCCAGGACGGGGTGATCCGCAACCGAAGCGCGAACCTGGCGGCCATGCACGCCGAGGCGCTCCGCCTGACCCGCCTGCTCGACGATCTCTCCAGGCTCGCCGAGGCCGAGCGGCCCGGGCTCCTTCTCAACCGGGGGACCGTCGACCTGGCGGCGATCGCCCGGAGCGCGGCGGAGAGCTTCTCGCCACTGTTCGCGGAGAAGGGTGTCCGCCTCTCCGCGGAGCTCGAGCCAGTGCCCGTCCTCGGCGACGCCGACCGCCTGGGGCAGATCGCCGCGAACCTGCTCTCGAACGCGCTCCGCTACACGGAGCGGGACGGCGAGGCTCGCATCCTCGTCCGGCGCGAGGGCGATTCGGCGGTCCTCGAAGTCGTGGACACCGGCGTCGGGATCGCGGCCGAAGACCTGGGCCGGATCTTCGAGCGGTTCTGGCGCGGCGAGAAGTCCCGCTCGCGTACGACCGGCGGTGCCGGGATCGGCCTCGCGATCGTGCGCGAGCTCGTGCGGGCGCACGACGGCAGGATCGAGGTGGAGAGCGAGCCCGGGTCGGGGTCTCGCTTCCGGGTGCTCCTACCGGCGCTCCCGCCTGAGCCGCCGCATCGGGTACTGCCGCACCTCGAGGCCGTGAGACGGCGATCCTAGCTGGATCGCGCGGCTACAGACCCTGCCAGGCAGAGAGCTCGGTCGTCCGCGCGACACGCACGAGCGCCACGCCGGCCAACGCGACGAGAACCGCCCAGAGCCCACCCGACACCGCGTGAGTGTCGCGGATGGCAACCGGGAAGATGCGAAGGGCTGCTGCGAGGAGCATGATCGCGCCCGCGACTCGGAAGGCCACGCTCACTCGGCGCTGCTCCGGCGTTTCCCCGGTGCTGTCCACGGTCGCGAGAGTGATCGACCACAGCACCGTCGTGGACTTCTCGGCGAGTGGACGTCCGACGAACCCAAGGGCGCCGCTCACCGCGATGAAGAGCCCCGCCAGTGTCACGGTCGCTCGCAGCTGCCTCGCACGCTGACGAGCGATGAAGCCCGGGCCCGCGAATGCGGGTGCGATCCCGGCCGTGCCGCGCTCGATCGCCGAGATCCGCTACGCGACGACGGCCGA
>JBBILK010000009.1:15535-17820 GCA_037444965.1 Actinomycetota bacterium
CGCGGGGCGCGAGAGGGAGATCACGCCGTCGTGGCATGCGAGGCGCCAGCGGGTGCGCGTCGAGTCGACCGTCAGTGGGACGGACGCTGCGGAGGACCATGGCGCGGAACTGTGCCACCTCGACGTGAAGAAGGTGTGAAACCGAGATCGCCCGGAGCGACCGGGAGCCGTCTCGCTACTAGCCGCGGGAGAGCGGGGACGCGACCGGAAGTGCGACGACGAATCGTGCTCCGCGACCAGTGCCCTCGCTCTCGGCGCGGATTCGACCCCCGTGAGCCTCGACGATCGCGCGGGCGATCGAGAGACCGATGCCGCTTCCTCCGCTTGCGCGGGCGCGCGCGGGGTCGACCCGGTGGAAGCGCTCGAAGACGCGCTCGAGGTGCTCGGGCGGGATGCCTTCGCCGCTGTCACTCACGATCAGCTCGACCGTCGCTCCGTCGTGCGCCGCAGCCACTTCGACCCTTCCTCCCGAAGGCGTGTGCCGGAGGGCGTTCTCGAGCAGGTTGGCGAGCACCTCGCCGAGCCGGTCGCTGTCGACCTGCACGGGCGGCAGGCGTTGCGCGACCCTCGTCTCGAGCGAGACACCCTTCGCTGCGTATCCCGGTGCGGCCCCCTGGACCGCGGCCTCGACGAGCGCGGCGGGCGAGGTCGGCGCGACCCGGAGGTCGAGCTGGCGCTCCTCCGCGCGAGAGACCTTGCTCAGATCCTCGATCAGGCGCTCGAGGCGGCTCGTCTCGGCGCGTAACACAGCCCAGCTTTGCGCGTCGGCCGGAAGGACTCCGTCGGCAAGGGCTTCCACGTACCCCTCGAGGGTGGCAAGCGGCGTGCGCAGCTCGTGGGCAACGTCAGCCAGCAGCTCACGCCGCTTGCGCTCCGCCGAGTCGAGCGAGGCCGCCATCTCGTTGAAGGCAGAGGCGAGCGTGGAGAGCTCGTCGGAGCCGCGCATCGCCACGCGCGCTCCGTATGCGCCACGGGCGATCTGCTGCGCCGCCGAGGCCAGGCTGCGCAGCGGGGCGACGATGCGAATCGACAGGAACCAGCTGACCGCCACGGCCGTGACCACGGCGGCGCCGACGGCGATCCCCAGGGAGACGAGCACCGCGCTGTCGAAGGCCTCGTCGAGGTGGGTGGAGATGGCGTCGGGGACGACGCCGACCGCCTCGCGGACGTGCTCGCGGAAGAGCCCGGGAGCGACCGCGAGCGCGACGAGGAGCAACGTGGCGCTGCCGGCGAGGATGACGAGCAGCTGGGCGACGAGGAGCTTGCCGGCCAGGCTTCCGCGCAGCCGCGCCCGCATCACGTGCCCTGCCCCATCCGGTAGCCGACGCCCCGTACGGTACGGATGAAGCGGGGTGCGCGGGGATCGTCGCCGAGCTTGCGCCTCAGGTTCGCAACGTGAACGTCGACGACGTGGTCGTCGCCAAACCAGCCGGGACCCCAGACGCGGTCGAGCAGCTGGCGGCGGCTGAAGGCGATGCGCGGGCTCTCCGAGAGGGCGTCGAGCAGGTCGAACTCGAGCCGCGTCAGCTCCACGGGCTGCCCGGCGAGGAGCACCTCGCGACCGGCGGGGTCGACGACGAGGTCACCGAAGCGGCGAAACGGGACCTGGCTCTCGGCGCCCGCCCGGGGGCGCCGGAGCATCGCGCGGATCCGCGCCACGAGCTCCCCGGGGGAGAAGGGCTTCGTGACGTAGTCGTCGGCCCCCACCGAGAGCCCGACGATCTTGTCGATCTCCTCCGCGCGGGCCGTGAGCATGACGATGTAAGCGTCACTGAACGTCCGGATGCGACGGCAGGTCTCGATCCCGTCGACGCCGGGAAGCATGAGGTCGAGCACGATCACGTCGGGGTGGAGCTCACGGGCAAGCTCCACCGCCCGAATGCCGTCGGCGGCGGTGGCGACCTCGAAGCCCTCCCGCTCGAGGTAGGAGCTGACGACCCGGACGAGCGGCGCCTCGTCGTCGACGACGAGCGCGCGAACGCGGGCGGTGCCGTCCCCGCCCGCGTCGCCTGCGATCTCGCTTCCTCGAGTCACTCGGTCATGGCTACGAACCGGCCGTGCCACGAGTGGTACCAGACGGCGCCCGTGGCGGCGTTGACCGAGAGCATGCCGGCCACCCGCCCGTCGCGGAGGGTGTGGAGCGTGTAGTAGCCGGGGAAGGCCTCCGCCTCACCGGCGACCAGGCCCGAGCCACGCCGGGAGAGCCAGCGATCGGCGACCTCCTCGGCCTGCTTCGCCGAGATCTCGCCTGCGGCGGGAGCAGCCGGATCGGCCCAGACGTCACC
>JBBILK010000010.1:0-17170 GCA_037444965.1 Actinomycetota bacterium
GCCTTCAACGGCGCGGGCGACACGATCACGCCGACGAAGATCAACTTCGTCTGCTTCTGGCTGCTGGAGATCCCGCTCGCGTACGTGTTGGCGCTCCCCGCCGAGAAAGGCCCGCCCGGAGTCTTCTGGTCGATCGTGGTCGCCGAGTCGGAGGCGGCCGCCGAGGACGCGGCCGGGCTCGTCGCGGTCGACTACCGCCCGCTCGAGGCGGTGCTCGACCTGGAGGCAGCGATGCGCCCCGGGGCGCCCGCCGCACGCGTCCGCAAGCAGACCGCGGAGGCGAGCGAGCCCGGCGGCGCCCACACGGCCGTTGGCGGCTCCGACCGCGAAGACGAGGCCGAGGAGCTGTCCGGCAACGTCGTCTCGAGGCGCCGTCTCGGCGAGGGCGACGCCGCCGCCTCGCTCGCCGGGAGCGACGCCGTCGTCTCCGGGCGCTTCCGGACCGGCTGGCTCTACCAGGCCTACCTCGAGCCGCAGGCGGCGACGGCCAGGGTCGAGCCGGACGGCGAGCTCGTCGTCTCGACGAGCACCCAGGCCGCCTTCCACACGCGCGCCCAGCTCGCGACGCTGTTCGGGCTCCCGCTCTCGAAGGTCCGGGTCGTGCCGGCGCCGCTCGGAGGCGCGTTCGGGGGCAAGCTCGTGCTGATCGAGCCGCTCGTGGCGGGAGCGGCGCTCGCGCTCGGCCGGCCGGTGCGGCTCGTGATGACGCGGAGCGAGGACTTCCTCGCGACGAATCCGAACCCGGGCGGCGTGATCGAGCTTCGGATCGGCGGCAACCGCTCCGGCGAGCTCACCGCGCTCGAGGCGCGCATCGCCTTCGAGCGCGGCGCCTTCCACGAGTGGGGAATCGAGAGCGTGAGCGCCGTCCTCGTCGGCGGCCCGTACCGCTGGCAGGCGTTCGACGTCCACTCGTACGGGGTGGAGACGAACCGCGTCGGCTTCGGCGCCTACCGGGCCCCGGGCGCGCCGCCCGCGGCGTTCGCGCTCGAGTCCCTGCTCGACGAGCTCGCGGTCGAGCTCGGCCTCGACCCGGTCGAGCTGCGGCTCGCGAACGCCGCGCGAGAGGAGGACGCGCGCTTCGACGGCAAGCCGTGGCCCCGCCACGGGCTGGTCGAGTGCCTCGAGCGACTCCGGGAGCACGAGCTCTGGCGGAGCCGCGACGCGCTGCCGCCGGGCGAGGGCGTCGGCCTCGCCGTCGGCTACTGGCCGGGCGCCTCGAACGCGGCTGCCGCCGGTTGTCGCTTCGACGACGACGGCGGGATCACGATCGCGACCGGCTCCGTCGACATGAGCGGGACGGCGTCGGGCTTCGCCGTGATCGCGGCGGAGACGTTCGGGGTGCCGGTTGAGCAGGTGCGCGTCGTCGCCGGCGACACCGCCGCCTCGCCGCGGGCGCCGATCTCGGGCGGCAGCCAGGTCACCTACGCCGTCGGCCGCGCCGTCGAGCAGGCCGCGACGGCGGCCCGCGAGCAGCTGCTCACGATCGCTGCGGCCGAGCTCGAGGCCGACCCTGCCGACCTCGAGGTGGTCGACGGCGCCGTCCGGCCGCGCGGCGCTCCGGGACAGGCCGTGCCGCTCGCCGAGCTGGCGAAGCGGATCGCGTCCACGTACGAGCCGGTCGACGTCCGCGGCGGGACCGCGCCGACGACGCTCGCGCCCGCGGTCGCGGCGCACCTCGCCCACGTTCGCGTCGACCCTGACACCGGCCGCGTCACGGTGCTCGGCTGGGCGGTCGCGCAGGACGTCGGGCGCGCGCTCAACCCGGCCCTGGTCGAGGGCCAGATGCACGGCGCCGTCGCCCAGGCGATCGGCTGGAGCCTGCTCGAGGAGCTCGTCGTCGACCCGGACGGGCAGGTTCTGACCGGGTCGTTCCTGGAGTACGCGGTGCCCGGCCCCTCGGACGTGCCCTCGATCGACACCCTGATCGTCGAGGTCCCGGCCCCGCACGGCCCGCTCGGGGCGAAGGGAGTCGGAGAGGCGCCCGTGGCCGGCGGCCCCGCGGCGGTCGCGAACGCGATCGCGGCCGCCACCGGCGTGCGGCCGCGCGAGCTGCCGATGACGCCGCCGCGAGTCTGGGCCGCGCTGCAGGGCTCGTAACCTCTCCTACACTGGTTGCGTGCTCACCGTCGGCCGGGTGATGTGGACCGGGATCGAGCCCGTCACCGCTGACACGCCGCTCAAGGCCGTGGCCTTGCTGCTCGCGACCAGCGGCATCCCCGGCGTTCCCGTGGTCGACGGGGATGGACGCGCGATCGGGATGGTCTTCGAGGACGATCTCCTGGGCACGGAGCGCCGGCGCCGACTGGGATGGCTGCGCAGCGGCCCGGCGAAGCCGGCTCGGACGGCCGGCGACGTGATGACGAGCCCGGCTCTCGGCGTTCGCGCCGTCGCGCCGCTCTCTCTGGCCGCGGAGCTCCTGGCGAGACGTCCGTGCCTGCCCGTGCTCCACGACGGCCGCCCGGTCGGGATCGTCGGACGGGCCGCGGTGGCGTTCGCGCTCGCGCGGCCCGACGCCGCGCTTCGCCGGGAGGTCGAGAGCGCGCTCGTGCTCGGCTGCTCGATCCCGCGCGGAACGCTCCACGTCTCGGTCGACGGAGGCAACGTCGTCCTGCGCGGCCCGGAGCTCCCGAGGGCGACGGAGCGCGATCTTCCCCTCGTGGTCGGCCGCCTCTTCGGCGTCGCATCCCTCGAGCTCCGGCTCGGCGCGTGACAGACGATCAGCCGCCGGTCTCGCGGGCGGCCGCGGCGATCTCGTCCGGGACGGGGTAGGCGTAGCAGCGGGCGGTCGCGCCGCCGTCGACCGGGACCGCGGCGCCGCTGACGAACGACGCGCGCTCCGAGAGGAGAAAGCAAACGACCTCGGCGATCTCCTCGGGCCGGGCGACCCGCTGCAGCGGATGCAGCTCACCCTCGATCCGGAGCGCCTCCTCGCGCGACAGCTCGGCGGGGAGCACGGCTTCGGTCATCGGCGTCTCGACCGTCCCAGGCAGGACGGCGTTGCAGCGGATCCCGAACGGGCCGTAGTCGACGGCGACCCCTTTCGAGAGCATGATCACCGCCGCTTTCGCGGCCTGGTAGACGAAGTAGCGCGGGAAGGCGTGGGTTCCCTGGATCGAGGAGACGTTCACGATCGACCCGGCGCGCCGCGAGAGCATGCGCCGCACGGCGACCGCCGTCCCGTACATCACGCCGAGCTGCAGCACGCGCAGCCCCTGCTCGATCTGCTCCGGTGTCACCTCGTGCGCTCCGCCCTGGATGTCGATGCCCGCGTTGTTCACCCAGCCGTCCAGCGGGGCCAGCGCCTCGGCCGCGTCGGCGGCCCGCTCGTGCGTCCCCCAGTCGCCGGCGTCGCCGTGCACGGGCGTGAAGCCCGTCCCCAGCTCGCCTGCCGCCCGCTCGAGCGCCTCGGCATTCCAGTCGACTCCGACCACGTGCGCTCCCAAACCGACCAGCTGCGCCGAGATCGCGCGCCCGATCCCGAGCGCGGCACCGGTGACGACAACGGATCTCATCGTTCCTCCTTCAGCGTGACAGCCTCCCAGCCTGCCAGCCGGCCCTGGAGCAGGCGGCAGCCGCCGTCAGTCACCGAGCAACGAGCGGCCGCTCTCCGCGTCGAACAGGTGGAGCGCCTCGAGGTTCAGCGCCAGGCTCACGGTCTGGCCCGGCGCCGCGCCCGTCCGCGGATCGAGCCGGGCAGCGAACGCACCCGCCAGCTCGATCGGGCGCTCGCCGATCTCCGCCGACTCGAGCCCGGGAACCCGGAAGTAGGCGTACGTCTCGGGGCCGAGCTGCTCGGTGATCTCGATCACGGCAGGCAGCGTCGCTTCCGCCGTCCCGGCGTCCCGGGCCTCTGCGAAGTCTTCCGGGCGCAGGCCGGCGACGACCCTGCCGTCTCCCTCTCGCAGACGGGTGCGCACGGTGTCCGGCAGCCGGAGCGAGAAGTCGCCGGCCTGCAGCGCGCCGTCGCGCAGCTCGCCCTCGACGAAGTTCATCGGAGGCGAGCCGATGAAGCTCGCGACGAACGTGTTCGCGGGACGATGGTAGAGACGCTGCGGCGTGTCGACCTGCTGGATCACACCGCGGCTGAGGACCGCGACACGCTGGCCGAGCGTCATCGCCTCGGTCTGATCGTGCGTGACGTACAGCGTCGTCACGCCGAGCCGGCGGTGCAGCTTCACGAGCTCCGCCCGCATCTGGACGCGGAGCTTCGCGTCGAGGTTCGACAGCGGCTCGTCCATCAGGAACGCCTGCGGGTGGCGCACGATCGCCCGCCCCATCGCGACCCGCTGGCGCTGGCCGCCGGACAGCTCGCGCGGCTTGCGGCCGAGCAGCTCCTCGAGGCCGAGCAGCCGTGCCGCCTCGCCGACCCGTTCGGACACCTCCTGCTTGGCGAGCCGCTGCATCCTCAGCGGGAAGGCGATGTTGTCCCGGACGCTCATGTGCGGGTAGAGCGCGTAGTTCTGGAACACCATCGCGACGTCGCGCTCCTTCGGCTCGAGCTCGTTGACGACGCGGCCGCCGATGCGGATCTCGCCCGACGTCAACTGCTCGAGGCCGGCGACCATCCGCAGCGCCGTCGTCTTCCCGCAACCGGACGGCCCCACCAGGATCATGAACTCCCCGTCCGTCACCTCGAGGCTGAGATCGTCGACGGCGACCACGGCCTCGCCGAAGCGCTTCGTCACGTGGTCGAACTCGATCGCGGCCATGTCAGTCGAGGCGGAGGCGCCGTACGAGGTCTTCGTCGAGCTCGATCCCGAGCCCTGGCCCGGTCGGCACGGCGAGTCTACCGCGGTCGAGGGTGAAGGGCTCGGCGAGCAGGCCGCCGGCGAGGGGTGACTCGGCGACCGAGTACTCCGAATACGTCGGACGCTCGAGCGTGCAGGCGAAGTGGAGGGACGCCGCGACGAGGACGCCGGAGGAGAAGCAATGCGGGACGACCTCGACACGCCGTTCCCGGGCGAGGTCGGCGATCTGGCGCGCGACCGTGAAGCCGGTGCGCGCCATGTCGGGCTGGAGGACGGAGACGTGGCCACGCTCGACGAGATCACGGAAGGGGCGGACCGTCGCGTCCGCTTCCCCCGCCGCGATCTTCACCGGCACCGCGCCGGCGAGGCGGCTGTAACTGTCGTAGTCGTCGGGCGCGAAGGGCTCCTCGAACCAGTAGAGGTCGACGTCCTCGAGACGGCGAAGCAGGCGCGTCGCCTGCGGAACCGAGTACACCTGCCCTCCGTCGATCATCAGGTCCCGCTCCGGCCCGATCGCCTCTCGGGCCGTGCGGATGAGCTCCTCGTCCGTTGCGAAGTCGCGACCGAGGGGGCCCCAGCCGAGCTTGAGGGCGCCGTAGCCGGCGTCGACCGCCCGCTCGGCGATCGCCCGCACCTCCGCCGGCGTCTCCGGCATCACCTCGCTCGCGTAGACAGGGAGCTCGGCGACTCTCGCGCCGCCCAGAAGGTCGCTCGCCGGACGCCCGCACGCCTTCCCGGCGATGTCCCAGAGCGCGAGGTCGATCGCCGCGATCGCGTGCTGGGCGACGCCGGCGCGCCCGTAGTACGAGGAGCCCCGGCAGAGGCTCGCCCAGAGCTTCCCGATCTGGAGCGGATCCTGGCCGAGGAGGAGCTCGGCGAGGCCGCGCGCGACGGCGTGCGAGGACGGCATCTCGATCGCCGTGCGAACGAGGTAGGGGGAGCTGTCCGCCTCGCCGATGCCGACGATCCCCTCGTCGGTGTGGATGCGGACGAGGAACGCGTCCTGCGAGCCGTCCGCACGGGAGGTGTCGACGTCCGGGAGGCGCAGCACGAGCGGCTCGACCTCGGTGATCTTCACGGCATGCTCTCCTTCAGGTGCGCCTCGACGGACACGGCGGCGGCCGCCGACAGGCCGAGGTAGTTGACCGGATCCATCAGGGCGGCGAGCGTCGCAGGACTGAGGTGGGCCGTCACGGCCGGATCCTCCGCGAGCACGTCGGAGAGCTCGCGCCCCGCCCGCTCCGAGCGGCGGTACGCCGTCAGGATCACCTGGTGGGCGCGCTCGTGGCCGATCGCCCGCGCGAGCTCCATCATCACGGACTCGGCCATGATCCCGCCGCGGGTCAGCCGCAGGTTCTCGCTCATCCGGCGGTCGTCGACCTCGAGGCCCTCGAGCACGTGCGCGAGCTTGTCGAGCAGGCCGGCCGTGAGGATGAGCGCCTGGGGAACCGCGATCCATTCGGCCGCCCAGAACGACATGTCACGCTCGTGGGCGTGCGCGGGCGTGTCGACGAGGACGCCCGTCGCGGCACGCGCCAGCCTCGCACTCGCGATCGTGTACTCGCAGATCATCGGGTTGGCCTTCTGCGGCATCGTCGAGGAGCCCACGTGCGCCTCGGTCGAGGGCTCGGCCACCTCGGCGATCTCGGTCGACTGCAGGTGGATGATCTCGCTCGCGATTCGCTCTGCCGCGGCCGAGATCTCGCTCAGGGCGTGCCCGAGATCGCGAAGCCGGTCGCGGGTCGCGTGCCAGTGCACGTGCGCCCGCTGGAGGCCGAGGCGCTGACAGAACGCCTGCTGGACTGCGTCTGCGGCCTCCCCGAGGGTTGCGAGCGTCCCGGCCGCGCCGGACAGCTGCGCCGTCGCGCACGCTCGCGCTGCTCGCCCGAGCCGCTCACGGGCGCGAATCAGCTCGTCAGCCCACGTCGCCGCCTTGAGGCCGAACGTGATCGGAACCGCGTGCTGGCCGTGCGTGCGGCCGGCCATCGGCGTCGAGGCGTGGCGCCGCGCCAGCTCGACGGCCGCGCGGCAGGCGCGGCGGAGATCGCGATCGATCGGCTGAAGCGCGCTTCGCACCTGGACGACGAGCGCAGTGTCGATCACGTCCTGGGTGGTCACCCCCCAGTGCACCCAGCCGCCCTCGTCGCCGCAGCGCTCGACGAGTGCCCGGATCAACGGCACGAGCGGGTGCTTCGACTCGGCGATGCCCTCGCGGAGCGCGTCCAGGTCGTAGTCGGAGGGGTCCGCCTCGGCCGCGATCCTGGCCGCCGCCGCCGCCGGGATCACGCCGACCTCCGCCTCGGCCGCCGCCAAGGCGGCCTCGACCTCGAGCCATGCCCCGAGGAGCGCCCGCGACTCGAACACCGCCCGGACCTCTGCGGTCCCGTACAGATCGCGCAGGAGCTCACAATCCAGCGTCGTCGGCATCGGTTCAGGCTCGGCTAGTCATACGATTGTCTGGGCGCCGACACTAGAATGCCGGGCATGAGGATGTCAAGGCGGGCCCGGTCGTCGGGAACAGGCTCCGGGTGAGACGCACCGTCCGCCTGCGCGACGTGGCGGCGGCGGCCGGGGTCGATGCCTCCGTCGTCTCGCGCGTGCTCTCGGGCGACGCGCGGCTCTCGATCCGCCCCGAGACGCGGGAGCGGGTGCTCGCGGCCGCCGCCCGGCTCGACTACCGGCCGAACACGGCCGCCAGGACGCTCAAGACCGCACGGACGATGGCGATCGGGATGATCGTCCCCGACCTCGCGAACGTGAACTACGCGACGATCGCGCAGGGTGCGGAGGAAGCCGCCACGACCGCCGGCTACGTGCTCCTCGTCGCCCACGGCTCGGCCTCCGATCGTCTCCCCGATCTCCACGGTCGCATCGACGGGCTCCTGGTCGGCATGGCGACGAGCGAGACGCCCAGGCACGGCGAGTTCGGCGGCGGCGTGCCCGCCCTCCTCGTCAATCGCCGCGAGCCCTGCGGCATCCCGAGCGTGACCGTCGACGACGAGGCGGGCGGGACCCTCGCCGTCTCGCATCTGCTCTCGCTCGGCCACCGACGGATCGCGCACGTGGCGGGGCCGCAGAACGCGGACACCGCGCGCCGGCGGCTGCGCGGCTACACGGCGGCGCTCGAGTCGGCGGGCGTTCGCCCCGAGCCCGGCTGGATCGCGGAGACGACGTTCGACGAGGCCGGCGGCCACGTCGCCGCAACTCGGCTGCTCAGGCTCGAGCCCCGGCCGACGGCGCTCTTCGTCGGCAACGTGCGCGCCGCGATCGGCGCGCTCGCAGCAGCCCGCCGGCTCGGGTTGCGCGTGCCCGACGAGCTGTCGGTGGTCGGCTTTCACGACGCCCCCTTCGCCGCCTATCTCGACCCCGCGCTGACGACCGTGCGGATGCCCCTCGAGGAGATGGGCCGCCAGGCCGTCGACAGCCTGCTGGCGCTCCTCGGCGGCCGGTCCGTGGACGACACGATGGTGGCGACTCCGCCGGAGCTCGTCGTGCGCGCGTCGTCGGCACCGCCGCCTACCCCTTGACCGCGCCGGCGGTCAGCCCGCGGATGAAGAAGCGCTGGCCCAGGAGGTAGAGGAAGAGCATCGGAACCGTCGCCCAGGCCATCCCCGCCATCACGAGGGGGACGTTGAGCGTGAAGCGCGACTGGAACAGCGTCACTCCGACCATGAGCGTTCGCAGCTCCTCGCTCTGCAGGAAGACGACGGCGATCAGCACCTCGTTCCAGACCCAGAGCGCCTGCACGGTCGCGACCGTGACGAGTGCCGGCACGGCCAGCGGAAGGGCGACGGAGCGCCAGATCCGCCAGTGGCCTGCGCCGTCGATCCGGGCAGCCTCGAGGAGCTCGCGGGGTGTCGTGCGGAAGAAGCTCACGAGCAGGAAGGTCGAGAACGGCAGCAGGATTCCGGTGTAGATCACGATCACGCTGCGATACGTGCTCACCTGGCCCAGATCGACGACGAGCTGGAAGAGGGGGATCACGAGCACGATCGGCGGCACGACCATGAGCGCGATGAGCAAGCTCAGGATGATCGGCCCCGGCCGCCAGCGCAGGAGCGCGAGCGGATAGGCGGCGAGCGCGGCGATCAGCGTCGAGAGCCCGACGGAGGCGACGGTGAACAGCGCCGAGTTCCCGAGCCAGCGAAGGAGGTCGCCGCCGCGGAAGGCGTCGCCGAGCGTCGAGAGCGTCGGGTCGTCCGGCAGGCCGTAGGGGTTGCCGATGTACTCGTCAGCCGTCTTGAAGCTCGAGACGAGCATGAAGTAGAGGGGTACGAGCGTGATCGCCGCAAAGGCGAGCAGGACGACGTGTTTCGGAGCGCCGCGGCGCAGGCGGTCCGGAACGCTTCGGCTACGCATACGCGAGCTCGTCCGTCCGGCGCAGGAGCCAGACGCGGACGACGATGAGGAGGCTGACGAACCCGAGCAGCGTGACGGCGGCGGCCGAGCCGATACCGATCGCGCCGTTCGTGAAGACCTGCTGGAAGATGTACCACTCGGACACGACCGTCGAGTTGCCGGGACCGCCCGAGGTCATCACGTAGATGTAGGCGAAGACCCAGGAGAGCATCGTGATCGTCTCGACGATCCCGAAGAAGACGATCGCCGGCGTGAGCTGCGGGAGGGTGACGTAGCGGAAGCGCTGCCACCAGCCGGCGCCGTCGATCCTCGCCGACTCGTACATCTCCTCGTTGACGCTCATCAAGCGAGCGAGGAAGACGATGATCCCGAAGCCGAGCTCCTTCCAGACGATCACGGCCATGATCGTCCAGAGCGCGCGCGACGACGTGCCGAGCCAGTCCTGCGCGAGCGCGCCGAGGCCGACGTTCCGAAGTGCGGTGTTGAAGAGGCCGTTGAGCTGGAACACGTAGCCGAAGACGATGCCGACGACCGGGATCGAGAGGATGTAGGGGACGAAGAGGAGCGTCCGGTACGCCTTCCAGCCCTTCACGCGCTCGAACAGGAGCGCCGCGACGATCGCCGCCAGGATGATCAGCATCGGAACGCACAGGAGCAGCTGGGCGTTGTTGAGCAGCGCGCTCCAGAAGAGGTCGTGCCGGTAGACGAAGCGATAGTTCTCGAAGCCGACCCACTCGCTCTCGATCGAGCCAGCTCCTACCCGCTGGAAGCTGTAGCGAAAGACGCCGACGACCGGGTACAGGAAGACGAGCCCGACCAGCAGCGCCATCGGGCCCGTGAAGAGCCACGGCGTCAGGTGCCTGCGCAGAGATCCCACCGCGAGACGGCAGTGGCGTGGCCGCGATGCGACCACGCCACTGCGCGGATCGGTTCCGCTAGACCGCTAGCCCAGCCATGACTGGAAGTTCTCTACGACTTGCGGATTCGCCTCGCGCCACGTCTCGATCGTGTCCTGGTAGAGCTGTGCCATCTCCCCGGCCGTCGTGAACTCGCCGGCCACCAGCTTCTGGAACGCGACGAACGTGGCGTTGACGTCGAGATCGACCGGGGTGTAGTTGGCGGCCCAGAAGACGTCGCCCTTCTCGTCGAGCCACTCGAGCATCTGGAGATCGGTCTCGCTCGTCACCTGCGAAGGATCCCAGTTGGAGGAGGTCGGGAAGTTGCCCGTCGCCTCGTACAGCGCCGCCAGCCGTTCGGCCGACTGCATGAACGCGATGAACGCGCCGGCGACCTCCTTGTTCTGTGACCAGCTCGTGACCTGGAAGCCGTTGCCCGTGTGGACGAGCGAGTCGGCCCAGCTGCCTTCGTCGAACGCAGGAGCCTTCATGATGCCGATCTGCTTGCCTTCGTCGGCCATCGCCTTGATCATCGCCTGCACGCCCGGAGCGCCCGCTACCATCGCGGCCTGCTCGTTCTGGAAGAGCGCGAGGCCCTCGGCGAAGCCGAGCGAGTTCGCGTCCTCGTTGAAGTAGGGCTTCATCTCGACGGACTTCTCGAGCCAGAGCTGCCAGTCCGGGGCGGTGAAGTCGCCGTCGATCACGAGCTGCTTGTAGTAGTCCGGGTTCGACGCCGGTTGCTTCTCGAGCTGCCCGGCGGCGAGGATCTCGGCGCCGAAGCCGTCCTTGAGGCCGAGCGCGAACGGCGTCACCCCGGAGGTCTTGAGCGCCTCCATCGCGGCGACGAAGTCGTCCCACGTCGCGGGCGGGCTCTCGGGATCGAGACCGGCTGCCTCGAAGAGCGTCTTGTTGTAGACGATCGGGTAGACGAACTGGTACAGCGGGAAGTTCCACGTCTGACCCTGATACAGGGTCTCCTGGGCGTTGGGATTCGCCGCGATGTCCTCGGCCGAGAGGAACTCCTCGTTCGGCACCGTGCAGCCCTTCCAGGCGGGCTCGAGCGACCAGGTGCCGCTCCAGTTGTACCAGAGGTCGGGCCCGCTCTGGGACTGGCAGGCAGTCTGCTGCGTCGAGATCCACTTCCCCGTCTCGTAGAGCGTCGTCTCGATGTTGACGTTCGGGTACTGCGCCTCGAAGGCTGCGACCGTCTCGTCCATCCAGGCCTCGATGCCCGGGGCCTCGAGGTCGCCGAGCCACCAGAGCTGGAGCGTGACGTCACCGGCCGATGCGACGTCGAATGCGCTCCCGAGGCCGGGCTCGGCTGGCGGGGCCTCCTCGGTCGTCGCCGGCGGCGCTTCCTCCGTGGTTTCGGCCGGCGGCGCCTCCTCGGTCGTCGCCGGAGGCGGCGGCGGGGCGGCCTCCTCCTCCCCACCGCATCCCGCCGCGGCGATCCCGAGCGCCACGACGAGCGCGGCCAGCGATAGCCACGCGAGCCCCTTCGTCTTCACGTTCATGCGAACCTCCTCTCCCCCTCGCCGGCCTAGCCGGCCGGAATCGACGTGAGCGCGCCGTCGATCGTGAACACGGCGCCGGTGACGTAGGACGCGTCGTCGGAAGCCAGGTAGACGGCGAGCCTCCCGACTTCCGCGGTCGTGCCGAGCCGGTGCATCGGCACGACGTCGAGGTAGAACTGCTCGTCGATCGCGCCGCGGGCGACGTCCGCATCCCACATCGGTGTTCGCAGGACACCTGGGGCGATCGCGTTCACCCGGACGCCGTGCGGCGCCCACTCCCCGGCGGCGACCCTGCTCATCATGATCACGGCCGCCTTCGGGGTGCAGTACGTCATTCGCCCCGGGTTCGGCGAGAAGCCGCGGATCGAGGAGATGTTGATCACCGACCCCGACTTCCGCGGGAGCATGTGCCGGCCTGCGGCCCGCATGCAGTAGAAGACGCCCGTTTGCATGACGGCGATCGAGTCGTGCCAGTCCTCGTCGGTGACGTCCTGCGTGTGCGGGCCAACCCGGCTGATACCGGCGTTGTTCACGACGACGTCGAGCCGGCCGAAGTCGCGGACGACCGCGTCGAAGGTCGCGTCGACCTGCTCCCGGTTCGCGACGTCCGTCGGGTACGCGCGCGCCGCGGGCCCGAGCGCCGCCAGCTCACCGGCCGCGCGTTCGGCCGACGCCGCGTCGATCTCCGCCACCGCGATCTGCGCACCCGCCTTCGCCAGTTCCTCGGCGATGCCCCGGCCGAGACCCGTGCCGGCGCCGGTGACGATCGCGACCCGGCCTTCAAGCACTCCCATCGCGCTGCGCCTCCTGCTGGTTGGTTTCGGGCCGCCCGATCCTAGCCCTGATACGCTGGGAAATCAAAATGGTGATGCGGTTTTCAAATAGTGATGACTAGTTCGCGCCTCCGCAGCCCAGAGCCGCGCATCCAGTCCGTCTCTCGCGCCCTCGCACTGCTGATGCACGTCGCGAGCAGCGACGGCCTGACGGCAAAGGAGCTGAGCTCGCGTCTCGGGCTGAGCCTCCCGACCACCTACCACCTGCTCCAGACGCTCACGGTGGAGGGCTTTCTGGCCAAAGGCGCCGGCCGGCGATACCGGCTCGGCCTTCGCATCGGCACGCTCGTCGAGGCCTTCCGCAGGCAGCTCGACCCGGTCGAATCCCTCGTCCCGCACCTTCGCTCGCTCGCCGCGAAGACCGGAGAGGCGGCGTACATCGCCGGCTGGCACGACGGCAGGATCGTGGTCTTCAGCCACATCCCCGGTCAGCACGCGGTGAACGTCACCGATCTCCGGGTCGGACTCGCGGACGACGCGCACGCGCGCGCGTCCGGGAAGCTCTTGCTCGCCTTCGCGACGCCGGAGACGCGAGCCGAGTACTTCCGATCGCACCCGCCGCTCGGTCGCACACCGAAGACGCTCACCGATCCGGCCGCGCTCGAGCGGGAGCTGGCGCGGATCCGGGAGCAGGGGTACGCGACCGATCTGGAGGAGTTCCTCCCCGGCGTCTGCTGCCTGTCCGCACCCCTCGACGGCGGTGCCTCGCCGTTCGTCTTCTCGCTCTCGGCCCCGACCGAGCGGTTCACCCGGAAGTTCGAGACGTACCTCGAAGCCATCCTGGACGTCGCCCGAGCCGCCTCGAGCCCCGCTCTCCAGGACGCCGGCAGTGCCGGCCCTCTGCCGGACACTCCCGGACGGCAGTGACGACGCAGGTCCGATCCAGTGGAGCAAACGATTGCGCGATTCTACGACTGCCGCTTCTCCGGGTCAAGATCCGGTGATTGCGGCCAGCCGGGCCGCGGGCGGGGCTCTTGACCGGATTCCCTCAGCCGTGTCATAGTCGCCCTTTCCGGCTCGGCAAACCTTTGCCTAGTTGAAAGGAGAACAGGTCACGCATGCCTGAGCTGAGCGGAAGATCACGCATCGCCCCACACCTCACGCTCGAGCGCCCTCTTCACCGGCTCGAGCGCCTTCGCGCCTGGATGGACGAGGAGCGGCTCGACTGCGTCGTCGCTTTCGGCGCCGACCAGGTGAACTACCTCGCCTCCTACTCGCGCTACTACGGCGGTCCTTCGGGGGTGATCGTCGGCCGGGACGGCGAGCGGACGCTCGTCGTGATGCGAGACGAGGTGCCCGTGGCGGAGCACCTAGGCCGGGCCGACCGCGTGCTCGGCTTCGGCGTCCGCGGCTTCGGGATCGAGCTCGAGCCGGCGCCCCTGCTCGCGGACGTCGTGGCCGCGTCGCCTGCTCTCGCCGCTGCCCGGCGGGTGGGACTCGCGGACGGGCTCGGCGGCATGCGCGAGCTCCTCGGGGCGCGGGTCCAGGCCCAGCTCGTGGACGCCGGTGCGACCCTGACACGGCTGCGGCTGGTCAAGGACGAGGACGAGCTCGCGCGGATGCTGCACGCCTACGAGCTCTGCTGGCTCGGACAGGCGGCCGTCGCCGAGGCGGCCGCCGCGGGGGCCTCCGAGATCGAGATGTTCTCTGCGGCCCAGCACGTGGCCCAGGTCGCCCACGGCGAGCCGATCGAGTTCCTCGCCGACCTGCTCGCCGGTGACGACACGGCCGAGGTCTGCTGCCCGATCCGGATCGCGGGCACGCGGAAGGCCGCCCCGGGCGACGCGGTGATCGCCGACGTCGTCGTACGCGCCGACGGGTACTGGGGCGATACCGCGGAGACGCACGTCACCGGCTCCAATCCGGAAGTCACGGCGGCCCGCGCCCAGCTGCTCGCGATTCTCGAGCAGGCCCGCCAGGAGCTGTACACGGGCAACACGGGTGCCGCCGTCTTCCGGGCCATGGAGCGACGCATCCTCGATGGCTTCCCGGGCGGGGAGTTCCCGCACCACGGCGGCCACGCGCTCGGCCTGACCTCGTTCGAGGACCCGCACGTGATTCCGTCCGACGAGACGCCGCTCGAGGACTGGATGGTGATCGCGGTCGAGCCCGGCGTGTACTTCCCGGGCCGCTTCGGCGCCCGCGTCGAGAACGTGTTCGTCGTCACTCCGCAAGGCGGGGTCGAGCTCCGCGAGGCGATGGAAGCCGCGCATGGCTGAGATCGAAGGCGTTCAGCACACCGGGTTCACCGTCTCCGACCTCGACCGTTCGGTCGCCTTCTACCGCGACCTGCTCGGGTTCGAGGTCTTCGCGGAGGGGGAGCGGCAGGGCGGCTACTTCGCCGCCATCGTCGGCTATCCCGACACCCACGTGCGGATGGCGCTGGTACGGCCGCCGGGCTCGGGCCACCACATCGAGCTCTTCCAGTACCTGACGCCCGAGCCACGAGCCGTCGACCTCGAGCCGCGCCTCGTCGGGGCGACGCACGTCTGCCTGCTCGTCGACGATCTACCGGCGCTGTACGAGCGGCTCCGCGCGGCCGGCTTCGACGACTTCTTCACGCCGCCGGTCGAGGTCGACCAGGGCATCAACGCGGGCGGCTTCGCCCTCTACCTTCGCGACCCCGACGGCATCATCCTCGAGCTCTTCCAGCCGCCCAAACGGTGATGACGAGCGAGGCCGCGGTCGGCACCCTTTCCCGCCTGACGATCCGGCGGATCGAGACGATCCCGATCCGCGTCCCGCTTGCCCGCACCTACACGGGAAGCGGCTACCGGATGACCCACCGCGCGACGATCGTCACCCGTGTCCACACGGACGAGGGAGTCGTCGGCGAGGCGTACGCGGGCGACGAGGACGCGACGCTCGGCGAGATCGACCGCATCATCAGGCGGGAGCTCGCGCCCGCGCTCGCCGGCGCGGATGCCCTCGCCGTCGAGCGCTGCTGGGAGCTCGCCCGCCCCGCGACGTACGACATCCTCCGCGACCGGCGTCTCGGGCTCGTCGCCTGCGCCTGCGTCGACACCGCGATCTGGGACGCGGTCGGCAAGGCGCTCGGCCAGCCGCTCTGGCGACTCTGGGGCGGCTACCGCCGGTCGCTCCCGCTGATCGCGATCGGCGGCTACTACGGCACCGACCTCTGCATCCGCGACGAGGTCGCACAGATCCGGGAGCTCGGGCTCGCGGGACTGAAGTTCAAGGTGGGCGGGCTCTCGCCCGAGGCGGACGCGGCGAGGTTCCGCGAGGCCAGGCAGGCCGCCGGCTCCGACTTCATCCTCGCAGCCGATGCGAACCAGGGCTGGTCGGTCGAGGAGGCGATCCGCTTCGCGCGGCTCGTCGCCGACTGCGACCTCGCCTGGCTCGAGGAGCCGTGCCGCTGGGCGAACGACCGGCGCGCGATGCGGGACGTGCGCTTCGGCGCTCCGGTGCGGATCTGCGCGGGACAGAGCGAGCTCTCCGCCGCCGGCTGCCGCGACCTGATGGCCGAGGGGGCAATCGACCTCTGCAACTTCGACGCGTCGTGGTCGGGAGGCCCGACCGAGTGGCGCCGGGCAGCGGCGATCGCGCATGCGTTCGACGTGAGCATGGGCCACCACGAGGAGCCCCAGGTCGCGTCCCACCTCGTCGCGTCGATCCCGCACGGGACGGTCGTCGAATGCTTCCACCCGGACCGCGATCCGATCTGGTGGAACCTCGTCGCGAACCGGCCCACGCCGATCGACGGGCTGATCGAGCTCCCGGACGCGCCCGGGCTCGGCTGGCAGCTCGACGCCGACTACCTCGAGGCTCACCGCGTCTCCTTCCCCGACTCGTGATGGGCGGACGCTTCGAGGGCCGGAACGCGATCGTCACCGGCGGCAACCGGGGGATCGGCCGCGCGATCGCCCTGCGCTTCGCCGCCGAGGGCGCCGACGTGATGGTGGTCGGCCGAAACGAGGCGACGATCGTCGCGACCGTGGCCGCGATCGAGGCGTCCGGCGGGAAGGCCTGGGGACACAGGGCCGATGTGACGGAGACGGCGGATCTCCGGGGGGTCGTCGCGGCTGCAAGGACCCGCTGGAGCAGGCTCGACGTGCTCGTCAACAACGCCGGCATCGGGTACGAGACGCCGTTCCTCGAGATCCCGGAGGCTCAGTGGGACGAGGTCGTGGCGACGAATCTGAGAGCCCCGTTCCTGCTCTCCCAGCTCGTCGCGCGTGAGATGGCGACGACCGGGGGCGGGGTGATCCTCCACATCGCGTCGATCGACGCCTCCGGCGGAGATGGCCCGTACGCGAGCTACAACGCATCGAAGGCGGGCCTGCTCGGCCTCAGCCGGACGATGGCGCTCGAGCTCGCCCGGCATGGGATCCGGGTCAACTGCGTCAGCCCCGGGTTCACGCACACCGACATGACGGAGGAGGCGGTGCCGCCCGAGCTCATGGACTACCTGCTGCACCGCTTCGACCGGGCGCCGATGCGGCGCCTCGTCCGTCCGGACGAGGTCGCCGCCGCCTGCGCTTACCTCGCGTCGGACGACGCGTCCGCCGTCACCGGCATCGACTTGACCGTCGACTGCGGCCTGACGGCCAACTGGTACATCCTCGAGACCCTGACCGGCCAACCGGGAAGCATCGAGAGCGTCCAAGAAGAGGGGATACCGACAAGGAGGGGAGGAGATGGATGAGCTCACCCGTAACGAGCTGACACGCCGACGCTTCCTCAAGCTCGCCGGCGGAGGCGTCGCGGCCGCCGGCCTGGCGCCGATCCTCGCGGCTTGCGGTGGAGGGGAGGAGGCCGCGCCGCCGGCTCCGCCGGCAACCACCGAGGGCGGCGGGGCG
>JBBILK010000011.1:0-10180 GCA_037444965.1 Actinomycetota bacterium
ACTCGTCGAACCTCAGGTACGGCTCGAGGCCGTGCCGGCCCCCCTCCCGGCCGAAGCCTGACTCCTTGTAGCCGCCGAAGGGCGAGGCCGGGTCGAAGCGGTTGTACGTGTTCGCCCAGACCACGCCCGCGCGCAGCCGCTGCGCCGCCCACAGGATGCGGGAGCCCTTCTCCGTCCACACCCCCGCCGAGAGGCCGTACGGCGTGTTGTTCGCCTTCTCGATCGCCTCCTCCGGCGTGCGGAAGGTGATGACGGAGAGCACCGGCCCGAAGATCTCCTCCTGCGCGATCCGGTAGCTCTGCGCCACGTTCGTGAACACCGTGGGCGGGAACCAGAAGCCTCGCTCGGGCAGCTCGCAGGGCGGCTGGTAGATCTCCGCCCCCTCCTCCCGTCCCGACTCGACGAGCGCCTCGATCTTCTCGAGCTGCTCCCTCGAGTTGATGGCGCCGAGATCCGTGTTCTTGTCGAGCGGGTCGCCGATCCGCAAGGTCTGCAGGCGCCGCTTCAGCTTGGCCAGCACCGCCTCGGCGATCGACTCCTGGACGAGCAGGCGCGAACCGGCGCAGCAGACCTCGCCCTGGTTGAAGTAGATCCCGTTGACGATGCCCTCGATCGCCTGATCGAGCGGCGCGTCGTCGAAGACGATGTTCGCCGCCTTGCCGCCGAGCTCGAGCGTCAGCCTCTTCCCGGTGCCCGCGACCGCACGCTGGATGTCCTTGCCCACCTCGGTCGAGCCCGTGAACGCGACCTTGTTCACGCCTGGGTGCCGGACGAGCGCTGCTCCCGTGCGGCCGTCGCCCGTGAGGATGTTGACGACGCCGGGCGGCACCTCCGCCTGGCGGAGCACGTCGCAGAAGAGGAGCGCCGTGAGCGGCGTCGTGTGCGCCGGCTTGAGAACGACCGTGTTCCCGGCGGCGAGCGCCGGCGCGACCTTCCAGGCGAGCATCAGCAGCGGGAAGTTCCAGGGGATCACCTGGGCGGCGACGCCGAGCGGGCGGGGTGTCGCGTTCGGGAAGGCGTACTCGAGCTTGTCGGCCCAGCCGGCGTAGTAGAAGAAGTGCGCCGCCGCGAGCGGCAGGTCGACGTCGCGGGACTCCCGGATCGGCTTGCCGCTGTTCAGGGACTCGAGCACGGCGAGCTCCCGGGAGCGCTCCTGGAGGATCCGCGCGATCCGGAAGAGATACTTCGCGCGCTCGGCGGGCGCGATCCGCGACCAGCGTTCCTCGTACGCCTCGCGCGCGGCCGCGACGGAGGCTTCCACGTCGTCCCCGCCCGCCTGAGCGACCTCCGCCAGCGGCTCCTCGGTCGACGGGTCGATCGTCGTGAGACGCTCGCCCGAGCGAGGCTCGACGAAGGCGCCGCCGAGGAACAGGCCGTAGGACGGCGCGAGCGTCACGAGCTCTCGCGACTCCCGCGAGGAGGCGTACTCGAAGCCGCGTTTCGCGAGCTCAGTCAAGGGTGAAGTAGTCGGGGCTCGAGTAGAGGCCCGTCCGCTGGTAGCGAATCTGCATCAGCAGGTCGTTCAGCAGCGAGGACGCTCCGATCCGGAACCGCTCCGGCGTCAGCCAGTCGGGGCCGAGGGTCTCGTGGACGAGGACGAGGTACTGGATCGCCTGCTTGGCCGTCCGCACCCCGCCGGCCGCCTTCAGGCCCACCGCCCGGCCGGTCTCCTCCAGGACGTCGCGAATCGCCTCGAGCATCACGAGGCAGACTGGCAGCGTGGCGGCGGGGGCGATCTTCCCGGTGGACGTCTTGATGAAGTCGGCGCCGGCCGCCATCGCCAGCAACGACGCGCGGCGGACGGCGTCGTAGGTGCCGAGCTCGCCGGTCTCGAGGATCACCTTCAGCAGCGTGTCGCCGCACGTCTCCTTCACCCGCACGATCTCGTCGTAGACCTGCGCGTAGCGGCCCGAGAGGAAGGCGCCGCGGTCGATCACCATGTCGACCTCGTCGGCGCCGAGCTCGATCGCCCGGCGTGTCTCCTCCAGCTTGATCTCGAGCGGCGCCTGCCCGGACGGGAACGCGGTCGCGACGGAAGCGACCTTGACGCCCGTCCCGGCGAGCCGGGCCGCCGCGGCCGGAACGAGGTTCGGGTAGACGCAGACGGCGGCGACGTGCGGTATCGACGCGTCGGACGGATCGGGCCGGATCGCCTTCGAGGCGAGAGCGGCCACCTTGCCCGGCGTGTCCGCACCCTCGAGGGTCGTGAGATCCAGGCAGCGGATCGCGAGCTCGAGGGCGTAGAGCTTCGACTCCCGCTTGATCGAGCGCTTCGCGAGCTCGGCGGCCCGGGCCTCGGCGGCGACCGGTTCGACCGAGCCGAGCCGAGGAATGCGCGTAGGCAGCTCGAGCTCCCGCGGCAGCACGGCCGCCCGGCTGTCGTTCGCTCCCGCTGCGGGCGAGCGGGCTCGCCCGGCACGATGGTCGACGTGCACGCCCGCTCAGTGTAGAGGAGCGCCGGCGCAGGAATCCGTCTCCCCGGCGCGAACGTTCCCCCGGAGGAGGCACGCGCCCGCCCGCGTGGCTGCCTAACGCGGCCACAACGAGGGCCTAACCCGCCCTTAACAGCAGCCGGGAATCCTTATAGGAGCCCACCGTTTTCACGATTGGCGTTCGTTTTCAAGGAGGCATCGATCAAGTACTTCACCGACACGTACGAACTCGACCAGCTCGACGGTCTCTCCCCGGACGAGGAGACGACCCTCGAGGAGGTCTTCGACCTGCCGCTCGACGGCGAGGACGCGGACGGGCTCGCCGCGGACGAGCCGGACTTCGGCGCCGAAAGCGTCGAGCTCCACACGAGCGACTCGCTCCAGCGCTTCCTGACCGAGGTCGGCCGCTACCGCCTGCTCACGGCAGCGGAGGAGGTCGAGCTCGCGAAGCGCGTCGAGCGCGGCGACGCGGCTGCGAAGGAGCGGATGATCACCTCGAACCTCCGCCTCGTCGTCTCGATCGCGAAGAAGTACCAGGGGCACGGCGTACCGCTGCTCGACCTGATCCAGGACGGAGTCATCGGCCTCAACCGCGCGGTCGAGAAGTTCGACTGGCGCAAGGGGTACAAGTTCTCCACGTACGCGACGTGGTGGATCCGCCAGGCGGTTCAGCGCTCGGTGGCGAACCAGGGCAAGACGATTCGCGTGCCCGTCCACGTCCACGAGCGCCGGCAGAAGCTGGGCCGGGCGCGGACGAAGCTCGAGCTCGAGCTCGGCCGCAAGCCGACGAGCGGCGAGCTGGCGGACGCGACTGGTCTCGCGCTACAGCACGTCGAAGAGGCCCTCGAGGCAGCGGACGCCTCGATCTCCCTGAACCAGAAGGTTGGCGGCGACGGCGACGGCGAGCTCGCCGAGCTGTTCGCGGACGGGGAGTGGGCCGACCCGGTCGAGGAGGCCGACGAGTCGCTGCGCGGCTTCACCGTTCGGCGCGCGCTCGACGAGCTCGGGGAGCGCGAGCGGCGCGTGCTCGAGCTGCGCTTCGGGTTCGACGGCGAGCCGCAGTCGCTCGAGTCGATCGCCCGCGAGCTCGGCGTCAGCCGCGAGCGGGTCCGCCAGCTCGAGACCGAGGCGCTCGCCCGGCTCCACGGCCGGCTTGCGGCGCTCGGGATCGACGACGGCGACCTGGCGCGGTCCGCGTAGCCGATCGCCCGCCACCCGGCCGACGGGCTAGGCGGCGCGCTCGTCGACGTGGTGTCGCTGCAGCTCGGAGACGAGGAGATCGCACAGGCGAGCCGTCTGCCTGCGCTCGAGCTCGAGCGCGTTGCAGAGGCCGGTGACGAGATCGATCGACAGCCTGGCGGCGCTCTCGCCGCCGCCCACCGCGAGCTCCTCCACCCAGCGGCGAAGCTTGCCGCGGAGCTCGTCCTCGTAGTACGAATCCAGCCAGCTGCGGTCCTGGACGAGCTCGTCGACGAGCTGCTCGAACCACTTCACGTGTTCCCCCATCGTCATTGCGGGCTCCTGCCCGGACGCTCCCCGGGGGCGACGGCACCGCTCGTATCGGCAGAACGCGGCCGACGCTTGAGCGCCCGCCCTCGCCGCCAGAGCCGAGGCGGGATACTGCGATCACACCGTCTCGATCCTGGAGGTAGCCGATGCCGACCCTGCCACTGACGCCGGACCAGCTGCTCTCGACGACGCGCTCCGTTCGCAAGCGGCTCGACCTGACACGACCGGTCGAGCGCACCCTGCTCGAGGAGTGCCTCACTCTCGCGCAGCAGGCGCCGACGGCCGTGAACCGCCAGGACTGGCACTTCGTCGTGGTCAGCGACGCGAGAAGACGGGCCGGGCTCGCCGAGCTGTACCGCCGCGGCGCCGAGGCGTACGTGGCGCGGCGTGCGGCCGAGCCCGTGACGGCGGATCCGGCGCGGCTCGCCCAGCTCGCGCGGCTCTGGACGTCGGCTTCGCATCTGCTCGAGCACATCGGCGAGGTGCCCGTGCTCGTCGTCCCGTGCATCGAAGGCCGGACGGACGGGCTACCGGGGCCGGGCCAGGCCTCACGCTGGGCCTCGATCATCCCGGCCGCCTGGAGCTTCATGCTGGCAGCCCGCGCCCGCGGCCTCGGCTCGTGCTGGACGACGTTCCACCTTGCGCACGAGCGCGAGGCCGCGGAGCTACTCGGGATCCCCTACGACCAGGTCATGCAGGCAGCCCTGATCCCGGTCGCTCACACGGTCGGCACGGACTTCCGGCCGGCCCCGCGCGAGCCGCTCGAGACGATGGTGCACTGGGACGCCTGGTGAGCCGGGGTCGGCTCAGGCGACGGAATCCATCCAGGCCTGGTTCTTCATCGAGATCGGCACCGCTTCCTGGATCGGCACGACCGGAGTCACCTCGAACTCGAAGAACGCGGTCCAGGGCGAGGTGCCCTCGAAGACCTGAGCCGCGCTGTCGGCCTCGAAGACGGCGATTCCCCCGCCGTCGGCACGAGCCCAGTGATGCTTGAACTCGAACGGCGGCTGCCAGCTCGTAAACAGGGCCAGGCCCCGCTTCTGGCTCTCCTCGCTCGGGTTACGAGGCCGGTACACGGCAACGAACAACATCGGCTACCTCCTCCTAGGGTCGCCCGGAAAGCGGGCACTCTACAGGCCGGCGGGAGCCGGTGCTCGAGTCTCGCGTCAGAGCCGTCCGCGAAGCTGCAAGCCGAGCCGCGCGGCCCGAGCCCAGGCGCGGGGGAGGTCGGCGAGCTTGCGGTCGAGGGCGCGCCTGAGCTCCGAAGCGGCCTCGGAGCGGAGCGGCCGCCCGTGGCCGACCGCGATCGTCTCCGGCTCGATCCCCGCGAAGGCACGGCGCACGTGCAAGAGCCGCGCCAGCGGATGCAACCCGAGCAGGTCGTCCGCGTGAGCGAGGTAGAAGGGCCCGGTACCGACCGTCTCGACGCACACGAGCAGCCGTCGACCAGGTAGCCACAGCAAGGCCTCCTGCCAGAAGCGTCCCCGGACGACCGTCCGCTCCTCGACACCTGCGAGACCGAGGCCCGGCCCGCCGAGCGCCCTCGGCAGGAGGCGAGGGACGTCGAGCCGGGCTGCGACGGACGCGGCGTCACGCTGATGGCGATCGAGCAGTGTCACGACGCCGAGCGGGCTCCCCACCTCCCCGACCGCCTCGTCGAGGCCCGGAGCGTCGACAGGATCGACGAGGACGACTCCGCCCGCGAGCGCAAGCGCGCAGGAGGCCCGCTCGAGCGGCTCCTCGGGATGCGCGAGCCACGCGAACGAGCCGTCGTCGTCGAGAGGAATCGGCTCCAGGCTCACGAGGTGGCGTGCTCGCCGACGGGGCGGCGGACGACCGAGAGCCCCCACGCTTCCCCCGACGCGAAGAGCTCGTCCGGGTCGACCTCACCGAGCCAGCCGATGAAGTGGCGCTCCGGCTCGTCCGGTGTCGCGCCGTAGACCGCGAGCCGCTCCGGCTCGCTCCCCGCGTCGCGGCTCCGTTCGGCGCGCTCGAGCTCGGCGAAGCGCTCCTCGGCCGCCGGCCCCTCCGCGTACCCCTTGCCCATGGGCAGAGGCTAGCGAATGCGGGAAGATGCGCCAGACCGGCGAGTGAGGAGGACGAAGATGGCCGATCCAGACATGGTCGTGCTCGAGACGCTCCCGTGGTGGGGTGTCCCCACGTTCTTTCGCTGCCCGCACGATCCCGATCCGGGAGGCTGCGAGATCGCCCTCGTCGGCGTGCCGCACAGCTCCGGCAACGGCTCGACGGAGCGCGACCAGCACCTCGGCCCGCGGGCCGTGCGCAACGTGTCGGCCCACAACCGGCGCGTTCATGCCGCCTTCGGCTTCTCTCCCTGGGAAGCGTGCCGGATCCACGACCTCGGCGACGTGCCTCTGCCAGAGGCGATGGACAACGAAGCGTGCATCGAGCGGATCACGGCGTTCTTCCGGCGGCTCGCCGACACGGGCACGCGCGCCGTCTCGATCGGAGGCGACCACTCCGTCACCGGTGGGATCCTCCAGGGCCTCGCGGGAGCGGGCTCGCGCCTCACCGGCGGCCGGCCCGTCGCGCTCGTCCATCTCGACGCGCACACGGACGCCTACGAGCAGATCCCGCACTGGCTGGGAGCCCGAAAGTCGGCCGCGCACTGGGCCGCTTACCTCGTGCGCCAGGACCAGGTCGACCCGACTCGGAGCGTGCAGCTCGGGATGCGCGGCAATCCGCGCTCGCTCGACTGGCTGCAGCCGAGCTACGACCTCGGCTACGACGTGATTCCGATGGAGCGCTACCGCGAGCTCGGCGCCGAGCGCTGCATCGAGCTCATCCGCGAGCGTGCCGGTGACGCGCCCGTCTACGTCACGTTCGACCTCGACTGCCTCGACCCGACGGTCGCACCCGCAGTCTCGAACCTCGAGGCCGGCGTGGGCGGCTTCTCGATCGACGAGGCGAACCGCCTCCTGCGCGGCCTGCGCGGGCTGGACGTCGTCGGCGGCGACGTCGTCTGCCTGATGCCGACCAAGGATTCGCCGAACGCGATCACGGCGATGGTGGCGGCGCACGTCGCGTTCGAGCAGCTCTGCCTGATCGCCGACCGGCTCCCGGCGGTCCGCGAGTAGCTACGCGTCGGGAGCGCCGGGGTCGCCCCACGTGTGCCAGCGCTCGACCTCGACGAGAACGCTGACGCTCGTGAAGTCCCTCTCCTCGTAGGGCTTGCCCTCGTAGCGAATCGAGAGGCGATCCGTGTCCGCGAAGTCGGGATCGTCGCGGATCTCGACGGCGCGGCCGAGCAGCGAGAGCTGGTTGTACCAGCTGTTCCCGAGCACGGTGAGCGAGACTCGCGGGTCGCGGCGGAGGTTCCGGACCCTGCGGCCGGCTGCGTCCATCGTGAGGAGGATCCGGCCGTCGACCCAGTCGTACCAGGTCGCGGTCGTGACCGGCGAGCCGTCTGGCGCGATGGTACCGACGACGGCAGGACGCGGCTTCTCGAGGAAGCGCTCGAGCTCGGGAGGCAGAGGCGCGCGCGGCACCGGCACAGCCTAACCGGCCGCGTCGAGGGATGGTAGGGTCGCAGTGTGGAGAAGCCCGTTCTGCTCGTGATCGACGTCCAGCGCGAGTACTTCACCCCGGAGAGCCCGCTCCGGATCCCGGACGGGGCTGCCGTGCTCGCGCGACTGCGCGGCCTGCTCGACGACGCGCGCGAGCACGGAGTGGGCATCGTCCACGTCCAGCACCACGAGGACGCCTCCTCCCCCGTGTTCGCGACGGGGACGCCGGCGGTCGAGACGATGCCCGAGGTCGCGCCCGCCGCAGGCGAGCCGCTGATCGTCAAGCACCTTCCCGGCTCCTTCGACGGGACGAGCCTCGACGAGGTGCTCGCGGCGCTCGGGGCGAAGACCGTCGTGATCGGCGGCTTCATGACGCATATGTGCTGCGACACGACGGCTCGCGAGGCACAGGCGCGCGGCTTCGACGTCGTCTTCCTCACCGACGGGACGGCGACGCGCGACCTCACCGGCCCGACGGGCCGGACGATCCCGCACGAGGTCGTTCACGAGACGACGCTGGCCGCCCAGGCGGACGGCTTCTCGACGCTCAGGGACGTCGACTCCGTGCGAGCGGAGCTCGCGGGTCGCTGAGCCCGCGGCCGTGCGCCGGGGACGTCGAAGCACGGAGCCGACCGAGCTCTACGACGAGATCGGCTCCTCCTACTCGGCGACGCGACGCGCCGACCCCCGGATCGCGAGCGCGATCCGGCAGGCGCTCGGCGACGCGGGCTCGGTCGTCAACGTCGGCGCGGGCACCGGTGCGTACGAGCTGCCCGGCCGGACGGCGCTCGCGGTCGAGCCCTCCGCTGCGATGATCGCACGGCGGCCCCCGGGGGCCCCTCCCGCCGTGCAGGCCTACGCGGAGGCGCTGCCCCTCGCCGACGCCTCGTTCGACGCCGCAACCGCGATCCTGACGATCCACCACTGGCGCGAGCTCGGTCGGGGGCTGCGCGAGCTGCGGCGCGTCGCGCACACGCGAGTCGTCATCCTGACGTGGGACCCGAGCTACGCGGGCACGTTCTGGCTGACGGCACGGTACCTCCCCGGCCTCGACCGCTGGACGGCCGCCCAGTATCCCCCGCTCGAGGCCGTCACCGCCGAGCTCGGGCCGCTCGAGCGGATCGCCGTGCCCGTCCCGCGCGACTGCGAGGACGGCTTCCTGCGCGCGTTCTGGGCCCGGCCGGAGGCCTACCTCGACGAGGCCGTCCGCCGCAACATGTCGCCGTTCGCGTACCTCGAGGACAGCGAGCTCGCCGAGGGCCTCGGGCGCCTGCAGCGCGAGCTCGAGAGCTGCGAGTGGGATCGTCGCTTCGGCGAGCTGCGCTCGCGCGAGTCGCTCGATCTCGGCTACTGCCTGCTCGTCGCTTCCTGGCGGGCGTCGGCCTCCAGGGCGCGGCGTGCGAGCTCGTCCTCGACGGCGGCCGGATCGAGCCCGCGCGCCGCGAGCGCGACGTAGCTCGCGAACCAAAGGTCGGCGATCTCGGAGACGACGCGCTCGTCGCTCTCGGAGGAGACGGCAAGGGCGGCTTCGACCCCTTCCTCGCCGAGCTTCTGGCCGCACTCGCGTGGGCCGCCCGCGAGCAGCCTGGCGACGTACGACCCCTCGGGACGGGCTTGCGCCCGCTCCGCCACCCTCCGCCAGAGCCACGGCGCGAAGCACGAGACGCTCCCTGTGTGGCAGGCCGGGCCCGCAGGGTCGACGCGGAGGAGGATCGCGTCGCCGTCGCAGTCGTCCCTGAGCTCGACGACCGAGAGCGTGTTCCCCGAGCTTTCGCCCTTCTTCCAGAGCCGCTGCCGGGAGCGGCTCCAGAAGTGCGCGAGCCCCGTCTCCCGCGTCAGCCGGAGCGCCTCGTCGTCCATCCAGGCGAGCATCAGGACGCGGCCGCTCGCGGCGTCCTGGACGATCGCCGCTCTCAGCTCAGGCCGCGTCACGGAGCGGCACCCCCAGCTCGCGGAGCTCGTCGCGCAGCGAGGCGAGCCGGGCCGGGTTCTCGTGGAGGATGGAGGCGAGCAGCGCCGCTTGCGCGACCTCGAGGGCCTCGGCCACGTGCCGCGCCGTGCCCGCGCCGCCGGACGCGATCACCGGGATCGAGACGGACTCCGTCACGGCGGTCGTGAGCGGAAGGTCGTAGCCCTCGCGGGTGCCGTCGGCATCGATCGAGGTCAGCAGCACCTCGCCGGCGCCGCGCTGCTCGGCTTCTCGCGCCCACTCGGTCGCCCGGCGGTTGGCCGGGCGGGTGCCCGCGTGCGAGTACACCTGTCCCCGCGAGGCGTCGATCGCGATCACGACCGCCTGCGAGCCGAGCCGCTCAGCGAGCTCGCCGATCAGCGCAGGCCGGGCGAGCGCGGCCGAGTTGACGGAGACCTTGTCGGCTCCCGCCTCGAGCAGCGCCGCGGCGTCCTCGACGGCGCGGACGCCGCCTCCCACGGTGAACGGGATCGCCAGCCTCTCGGCGACTCGCCGCACGAGCTCGACGAGCGAGCGCCGCTCCTCGAGCGTCGCCTTGACGTCGAGGAAGACGAGCTCGTCCGCACCGGCGTCCGAGTACGCAGCCCCCAGCTCGACCGGGTCGCCGACGTCGCGCAGGCCCTCGAAGCGGACGCCCTTGACGACCCGCCCGGCGGCGACGTCGAGGCAGGGGATCAGGCGCGGGAGAGGCATTCCGACACGACTCGCTCGAGGTAGCGGGCGCCGGCGGCGCCCGACTT
>JBBILK010000011.1:10190-11868 GCA_037444965.1 Actinomycetota bacterium
CCAATTCGCGATCAGCCGGCCTCCCGCCGCGCTCGACTTCTCCGGATGGAACTGGACGCCGACGAAGCTCCCGAGCCTGGCCTCGGCGACGATGCCCTCCGAGATCGCGGTCGCAGCTGGCGTCTCGCAGGCGTAGGAGTGCGCGAAGTAGAACGCCTCGCCCCACGGCTCGACCACGGCCCAGCCGATCCGGGGTACGCGGCCCTCGCGCAGACGGACGGCTCGGCCCGGCAGGAGCGCGAGGCCGGGGACGCCGCCGTCCTCCTCGCTCCCCTCGAGCGCGAGCTGGAGGCCGAGGCAGATCCCGAGCGTCGGCTGCCCCATGGCCACTCGCTCGCGCAGCGCGCCGTCGAGCCCGCGGACGGCGAGCCCGGCCATGGCGCTCCGGGCCGAGCCGACGCCGGGCAAGACGGCGAGATCGCAGGCGAGGATCTCCCCGGGATCGTCCGAGACGGCCACGTCCGCCTCCAGCCGCCGGAATGCGAGCTCGACCGACCGGGTGTTGCCGGAGCCATAGTCGCAGAGCCGGACGTTCACACGAGCCCCTTGGTCGAGGGAACGGCGTCGCTCTCGAGCCGCACCGCCGCTCGCAGCGCCCGGCCGACCGCCTTGAACGCGGCCTCCGCGACGTGGTGCTCGTCGCGCCCGGTCGCCTCGACGTGGAGCCCGAGCCGCCCCGTCTGGGTGAGGCTCTGGAGCATGTGCGCGGCCAGCCCGGGGTCGCGCTCGAAGCTTCCCTCGAACCACGGGCGGCCGCCGAGGTCGAGGGAGGCGCTCGCGAGCGCGTCGTCCATGGGAACGACCGCGTCGCCGTAGCGGGCGACCCCCCTGCGGTCGCCGAGCGCTCGGTCGAGCGCCTGGCCGAATGCGAGCGCCGCGTCCTCGGCCGTGTGGTGCGGGCCCGTCTCGAGGTCGCCTGCTCCCTCCAGCACGAGATCGAGGCCACCGTGGAAGGCCAGCTGCTCGAGGAAGTGGTCGTAGATCCCGTTGCCCGTGGCGACGCGGACACGACCGGCGCCGTCGAGAGCGAGCCGTACGACGAAGCGCGTCTCGGCCGTGGCGCGCACGTGGCGCACCCGGCGCCCACCGGGGGCCGGCACGGGGCTGGGGCGGTCGAGCAGGCGCGCGAGCGCGTCGAGCAGCACGTCGTCGTCCTCGCGATTCCGGACCGAGATCCGGAGAGCGTCGGGGAAGATCCGAACCGCGAGCCCCTGCCGCAGCAGCCGGTCACCGACCTCCTCCGCGCCCTCGACCGGGACGTAGACGAAGTTCGCGCGCGACGGCCAGGGCCCGAGCCCGAGCTCGACGAGCTTCTCTGCCAGCCGTTCGCGCTCCTCGATCTCCCAGCCCACGTCGGGGGGCGACTCGAGGGCGGCGATCGCGAGCGCGGCCGAGATCGTGGACACCGCGGCCGGCGCCTGGCGGGCGTTCAGCTCGGCGGCCGTGTCCCGATCCGCGAGCGCGTAGCCGACCCGTGCGCCCGCGAGGCCGAACGCCTTGGAAAACGTGCGGATCACGACGACCCCGTCCTCGATCGCGTCGACGGCGCTCTCGCCCGCGTACTCGAAGTACGCCTCGTCGACGACGAGCGGGCGTGCCTCGGGAAGCTCGCCGAAGGCGCCACTCGGGTTGTGCGGGCGGCAGCAGAACGTGACAGCAGGGCTCTCTGCACCCACCT
>JBBILK010000011.1:11893-16504 GCA_037444965.1 Actinomycetota bacterium
CCTCGGCCCCGGCGAGGAAGGCGCCGACGCGGAACATCGGGTAGGTCGGCTCGTCGACGATCGCGACCGTGTCGCCCGGTCCGGCGAACGCCCGGGCGCAGAGCAGGATCAGGTCGTCCGCGCCGGCGCCCAGGACGACGTTCTCGGGCTCGACGCCGGCGTACCGAGCGATCGCGGGCACGAGCGGCCCGTAGCCGCCGTGCGGGTAGGTGTTGACCTCGGCGAGCGCGCCCGCGATCACGCCGGGGCGGGCGCACGGGGGTGGATCGGCCGGGACGTTGCCGTCGAAGCGGAGCACCTCGACCGGGTCGAGCCCGGCGAGCCGGGCGATCTCCGCCGTCGAGGCAGCCCAGCCGTAGGGGACGAACGCGGGGGAGAGCGGTCGCATCGCGGCGGCGCCACGCTTCACCTTCACGCGAGCATCCTCTCGACCGGGACGAGCAGGATCGACGACGCTCCCGCCTCTTCGAGCTCGGGGAGCAGGCGCCAGACGTCCGCCGCCGGCACGAGCGCGTGGACGGCGACCATGCCGGGCTCGGAGAGCGGCAGGACGCTCGGCGCCCGGCCGCCGGGCACGAGCTTCGAGAGCCGCTCCAGGGCGCTCTCCGGAGCGTTCATCATCAGGTAGCGCGTCCCGCGCGCGTCGACGACGCTCTTGAGCACGCGAGCGAGCTGGAGCGCCGCGTCGTCCGGCTCCGCACCGCCGACGAGCACCGCCTCGGACGAGAAGAGCGCGCCGAGCGAGCGCAGGCCGTTCGTCCGCAGCGTATTGCCGCTCGAGACGAGGTCGACGATCGCGTCGGCGAGTCCGAGGCGGGGCGCCACCTCCACCGAGCCCGTGACCGGGACGAGCTCGGCCGAGATGCCGCGCTCGGCGAGCAGCTCGCCCGCCAGGCGGGGGAAGACGGTGGCGATGCGGAACCCGTCCAGGTGCTCGAGCGTCCGGGCGGACGACTCCTGCGGAACGGCAGCCTCGAGGGTGCAGCCGCCGAAGCCGAGCCGCAAGAGCTCGCTGACGGTCGCGCCCCGCTCCCGGACCAGGTCGGCGCCGGTGATCCCGCAGTCGACGACCCCGTCCTGCACGTATTCCGGGATGTCGCTCGGCCGAACGAGCAGCAGGTCGACGGGAGCGTTCGCGCAGGGCACGAGCAGCGAGCGCTCGGTGATCTCGAAGCTGAGCCCCGCATCCGCACACAGAACGTCGACCGGCGCGTGCCGGCACGGGAACGCGAGCGCGCGCTCGCCGGGCTCCTCGGGGCCGAGCCCCGCCTCCTCGAGCAGGTGCACGGCAGGCTCCCGAAGCCGGCCCTTGGCCGGGATCGCAATCTTCAGGCGCTCGCCGAGCGAGTCCTCAGGCGGTCGAGCGCGAGCCGGTAGCCGTCCTCGCCGTACCTCAGCCAGTGCGCCACGCGCGTCACCGTCGTCGTGGACGCTCCCGTCCTGCGACTCACCTCGTGGTACGGAAGCCCCTGGTCGACGAGCTTCGCGACCTGCCAGCGGTGCGCCATCGCCTCGAGCTCCGCGATCGTGCACAGATCCCGGAAGAACCGCTCCGCCTCCTCGAGGTTCCGCAGCTCGAGAATCGTCTCGAGCAGATCTCTGATCTCGTTCGTCTCCCAACCGTGTGACTGCTCCTTCGCCACCTGCGGCCTCGTTTCTCTCGTTTGATGTTAACATACTAACATGACAGTACAGCAGCCGCAAGCCGGCGTGCCTTCCCCGTTTCGCGTCGTTCCGGCCGTCGATGTGCTCGGCGGCGAAGCCGTTCGCCTCGAGCAGGGCGCGTTCGACCGGATCACGGTCCGCGCCGGGGACCCGGAAGCGCTCGTTGCCCGCTTCGCGGCCGCGCGGCCCGCGCTGATCCATCTCGTCGACCTGGAAGGCGCACGCAGCGGGCGCGTGCGCCCGGACGTCGTCGCCCGGCTCGTCGAGGCCGCCGCAGGGATCCCCGTCCAGGCGTCCGGCGGCATTCGCTCCGTCGCCGACGCGGAGGCGCTGCTCGCGGCAGGCGCGAGCAGGGTCGTCGTCGGCACGGCAGCCTTCGCGGAGCCCGACGCGCTCGAGCAATTCGCCGGACCCCTCGGAGAGCGGCTCGTCGTCGCCGTCGACGCACGCGACGGGCGCGTCGCCGTCGCCGGCTGGGAGCGGGCGGCCGGGATCTCGGTCGAGGCCGCCGCCGAGCGCTGCGCCGCCGCCGGCGTCCCCCGCCTCCTCTGCACGGCGGTCGAGCGTGACGGAACGATGTCCGGCCCCGACCTGAAGCTGCTCGCGCTCGTGCGCGAGCGCTCGTGCCTGCCGATGCTCGCTGCCGGGGGCATTCGCTCCGAGGCAGACCTCGCCGAGCTCGCCGCGCTGGGGCTCGAGGGCGCGATCGTCGGCCGGGCGCTCCTCGAGGGCCGCATTCCGCTCACGGCCCTGACCGTCCGCGGCTAGGAGCGGGCGCCCGGCCCCGACTGCGACCACTCGCGGAGGTCGAACCAGTGCGTGTTCCGCAGCGCCTGCGCCACCCGCGGATCGGTGTGCTCCGGGTTGAAGACGTGATGGTCGAGATCCGCGCAGATCGCAACCGCCTCGCGAGGCACCTCGGGGGAGACGGCCACCAGCGCCTCGGCCGGCAGCTTCGCCTCGCCGAGGGTGTAGTGCTTGAAGTGCAGATCCGGCGCCACGTCGAGCAGGGCCGGCCAGTCGGGACAACTGCGGATGGTCATGAGTCGAGCCTAGCTCAAGCGCCCGTCCGGTCGTGCACGAGCTGCACCAGCCGGCGCAGGTCGGCCGGGTCGGTCTCCGGCAGGACGCCGTGGCCGAGGTTGAAGATGTGGCCCGCTCTGCCGCCGACGGCGGTGAGGATCCTCGTCGTCTCCGCCTCGACGCGCTCGAACGGCCCGAGCAGCAGCGCCGGGTCGAGATTCCCCTGCACCCCGCGGTCGAAGCCGACCGCTTTCCAGCCGCGATCGATCGGAACGCGCCAGTCCAGCCCGATCACGTCGCCTCCGGCCGAGGCCATGTCGGCGAGCAGATGCGTGCAACCGGTGGCGAAGTGGATCGTCGGCACGTCCACCGCGGCGAGGATCCGCGCCGAGTACGGGGCGACGAACTCGCGGTAGTCGGAGACGGAGAGATTTCCGACCCAGGAGTCGAAGAGCTGGATCGCATCGGCACCGGCCGCGGCCTGGGCAGCCGCGTAGCCGGCCAGAGCCTCGGCCAGGCGCTCCATCAGCCCGTGCCAGACGGCGGGGGCGCCGTACAGGCAGCGCTTCGTCTCGAGGAAGCTGCGCGACGGGCGGCCTTCGATCAGGTAGCCGGCGACGGTGAACGGGCCGCCGACGAAGCCGACGAGCGCCCGTTCGGGCTCGAGCTCGGCGCGCACGAGGCGGATCGCCTCGAGCGCGAACGGTAGCGCAGCGTCCGGCTCGAGCGGGCGCAGGCGCTCGACGTCCGCGAGGCGCCGAACCGGCTCCGCGACGACCGGGCCGACGCCCTCGACGAGCTCGACGTCGACGCCCATTCCGAGCAGCGGGAGCATGATGTCGGAGTAGATGACGGCCGCGTCGACACCGTGCGCCCGCACCGGCTGCAGCGTGACCTCGGCACAGAGCTCCGGCCTGCGGCAGATGCCGAACAGGTCGAAGCGCTTGCGCACCTCACGGTACTCGGGCAGCGACCGACCTGCCTGGCGCATGAACCAGACCGGCGTGCGCTCGACCGGCTCGCGCCGGGCAGCACGGACGAGCAGAGGCTCCACTGCCCTGCCGGCTAGATGGCTGCCGCTCGGGCGGCGAGACCCATCGACTCGATCGTCCGCGAGAGCCCGTCCTCGAGGGTGACCGCCGGCTGCCAGCCGAGCAGCTCCCGGGCCCGCGTGAGGTCGGGCCGGCGCACCTGCGGGTCGTCGACCGGAAGGGCCTCGAACACGATCTCGCTCGAGGAGCCGGTAAGCCGGATCACGACCTCGGCGAGCTCGAGCAACGTCCACTCGTCGGCGTTCCCGAGGTTCACGGGCAGGTGCTCTCCGCTCATCGCGAGCAGGTAGAGACCACGCACGAGGTCGTCGACGTAGCAGAAGCTCCGGGTCTGCGAGCCGTCACCGAACACCGTCACCGGCTTCCCGGCAAGCGCCTGCCGCACGAAGGTCGGGATCGCTCGCCCGTCGTTCGGGCGCATGCGCGGTCCGTACGTGTTGAAGATGCGCGCGATGCACGTGTCCACGCCCTGCTGGCGGTGGTACGCCATCGTCATCGCCTCGGCGTAGCGCTTCGCCTCGTCGTAGACGCCCCGCGGGCCGATCGGGTTCACGTTGCCCCAGTACGTCTCCGGCTGCGGGTGCACCTGCGGGTCGCCGTACACCTCGCTCGTCGAGGCGAGCAGGAAGCGGGCGCGCTTGAACTTCGCGAGCCCGAGCGCGTTGTGCGTCCCGTACGACCCCACCTTCAACGTGTGGAGCGGGAGCCGCATGTAGTCGATCGGGCTCGCCGGGCTCGCGAGGTGGAAGACGACGTCGACCGGCTCCGCGATCTCGAGATGCCCGGTCAGGTCGTGGCTCAGGAACAGGAAGCGCTCGTCGCGGATGTGCTCGATGTTCTGCAGTGACCCGGTGTCGAGGTTGTCGACGCA
>JBBILK010000012.1:0-3428 GCA_037444965.1 Actinomycetota bacterium
CGATACCGGCTGGGAGATCGGCGTTCTCGTCGCGGGCGGCCTACTGGGCGGGATAGGCCCGCACGGCCCGCGCGAGGACGCTCTCCGGCGAAAGGTCGCTCGCGGCGAGATATCGCGCGATGAAGCGGTTGCCCGCTCGATGGGTTTTGAAAGCCGCACCGAGGCCGAGCAATGGTTGCTGCGCGAATCAAGGAGGCGCGAGCGCTCCTGAGCCCTCGTGCCGTCGGCCGTTTCGGACGGGCGACGACTTCCCCGCCCCTACCATCTCCTGAGCTGCGCCGCGCTCCCTCCGTCCCTCGCCTACGGCTCCGGGCTCCGCTCGCCCGGCGCGACAGCCGCGGGGAGCTTGAACCTCATCCCGTGCGCCCAAGCGCAGCAACAGGGACTCCACATCGACACCACATCCACCCCCTAACTTCCGACACACGCCACAACCACCACCGACCGCAGCGCCACCAGCCCCCCCGCGAGACGAGGCCAGGGGGAGGCAGCCAAGCCCTCTGCCGGCCCTGACCACGCTCCCCTCACCTGTCCGCTGACTCCTCAGCTTCTGCCTTTCGGGAGGTATTCCCTGCAAGCGACGGCTTTTCGATCGGAGCCTTCGGCCGACTGTATTGCGCCCGCCTAGACCGCCCCTGCATCCTTCCCTCGGCAGCCCCTCGCCCTCCCCTCCCCGCGAGCACGAATCACTCATCCACCCCGTGCGCCCCCCGATCAGTCACCAGCGTCATCGCCGGTCACTACGCTGGACTACGTGAGTACGAGCACCATCGCTGCTATCGCAGCCTCGATCGGAGCTGCCGTCGGAATCGTCGCTCTCTTCCTCCACCTACGCGAGCGCCGCGTACACCTTCGTCTCACCCTCCAGGGATTCTCCGCGAGCGAGACATTCATCGGCTTCACGCTCTCCGTGGACAACGAGAGTGCAGTCCCCGCCCGGAGGCTCGGCGTCGTCGGTCAACTGGACGGGAAACCGATCCCGGAGTCCCAGTTTGTCATCGCCGTCCTCCGACCGTTCGAGTCGACTGCCTATTCCGTCCGAGTCCCACGTCCCACCCTCGCCGACCTCGGTCCCGGCGAAAGCGTCGACTTCCGAGGTCGCAGCTTCGCCGCCCGCGTCACGCTCGGCCTCCGCCGCCCCGTCGTCATCCCGTTCGGCGAGCAGCGCGTCTGGTAGAGCAAGGGAATCCGGGCCACCTCGGGCGGGCACCTGCTCCCCATTCCGGATGACCCGGCTTCGCCGGGTGCCTCAGCTTGCCCGGCAGAGCCCGGGATTGTCGCAGCCGTGCTCGCTCCGTCAAGTCGCTTCGCGACTCGGCTTCGCCGCCCTCCGGGTGACTGCGCTGCGCTCCGGCTGCATCCCGGCTCGTACTGCCGGGCGGCGCTGAAACCGAAGGAGGGGCACCGGGCCTCTCCCGCCGGCTGGCGGAAGGGAGGCCCACCGTGGCAGCCGCGACCCCCGACCTCTGGACACTGCTCGACGACCCGCCCGACGGGCTCGCAGGGATCGCAGACCTCTACTCGTGGAGCCTCAACTACGAGGCCCGCACCGGCTCCCCGTTCGGCCTGTACCTCGACCTGATCGGCTGGAGCCTCGACGAGCTTGGCGAGTCCTTGACCGACCTGGCCCGCCTGCCGCTCGGGTACGTGGAGCTCGACAAGCTCACCGCCGCCCTGGCCGAGTACGTCAGCCAGCCGCAGGAGGCGCGCGAGTTCGCCGCCCGGCTCGTCGACCTCGAGGCCCGTCCGTGAAGCCCTGGAAGCCGCAGCCGGCGGAACTCGCACCCGCCGTGTTCCTGCCGCCCGAGCAGCGCGCGGCCTACTGGCGGGCCGGCGCCGAACTCCACGCCCGGGGGTTCTCCCTCTCCTACTGCATCGCCGCCGGCCTCACCGCGGCTCGCCACGGTTCGGCGCCTGCGCAGGCCATCGAAGACACTCCAGTCCTTGGCTCGTTATTGAACGTACTCGGTATCGACCAAGCGGCGCATTTGCTCGGGTAGTTCGTACAGCTCGTAGACGAGCGCGTCGGCTCGGCGCCGTTGCGACTCGAGCTCGGCTACGAGCTGCGCGAGACGATCCGAACTCGCCCGGTGCTCACGCTCGACGATGTCCCGGAGCGCGCGCTCGCGCGGGTCGACGCCGAGTCGTCCACGGGCGCGATCGAGGACATCTTGCAGCTCCGCACCGATCAGAGCCTCCGGACGAGCGAGGACGCGCTCACCGGGAAGCGCCGACCTTGACACGCGCAGCGTCCCTGCAAGCCACCGCAGGAACCCTTCGCGCTCCTCGCCGATCCCTCGCGCTCGCTCGTGGAGCTGCAGACCGAGCTCGTGGAGCTCGCTGGCAGCCGCCCCCTCCGGCAGGCGAATCGGGAGCCCGGCGATGAACTGCTTGTTCGCTGCGTAGTAGTCGTTGGCGTGCACGCCCGCGCCGCGGCGGAAGATCCAGTCGAGGAGGCGGCTGTTCAAGAGGACAAGAAGAGCAGGGAGCGTCATACCTCCGTCCAGGCCGAGAATGCCGTTGACGCGGACGTTGTGGAAACAAACCTCGCCCGCGAGATCGGCCCCGACCTCGAGGTTGCGGACTGTGGCGGCCACTCCGAGCTTGGGGAGCTCGTGGGCGTCCAGGTTCTGCTTCCGGGAGAAGCTCCACCAGCGATCATCGTGATCCATCCGTCGCCGCTCCCGCGCACGGAGCCGCAGCTCGTGCTCACGGAGGTATTCAAGCGTGCGTGGGAGGGCCTCGAGCTCATCGAGACGCGCGAGCCGCCGTGCGCCTCCGTCCTCAACGTATGGGAAGAGAACGAGGCTGCGGAGCGGGCGGAAGGCGTAGGGATCGACGTCTGAGCCACTCGCAAGTGGGTAGAGCAGATGTGGCTCGAGCTCGAGCTCGCGTCCAGAAGCCTCCGAGTAAACGACCTGACGTCCTGCCCGTTTCCCGCGAGCATCGAGCACGTAGACATCGTCAGCACCGGTAATGAGGCCCTGGAAAATCTGTTTGGTCGCCTCCTCCAGGCGCACGGCGTCCCGCCTCGCAACCCGGATCACGGCCGCCTCCTCAGGTGGCACGAGGACCCACGGTTCCTCGCCCAGGTCCGCGGCAGCGAAGCGTTGTGCCGGGACCCGGTCGACGGCAGCCAGTTCCTCGAGAACCTCGTCTCCGGTGCCACGAATACGGCGGTACGCGAGCTCGGGAACGCCGTCGCGACCGAGCACGAGTACGCACGTGTAATTGACTGCGCCGCGGAAGAGCTGCGAGGCGCCGAAGTCGAGGATCTCCTCAACGAGCTGCTCGGTAGCGAGACGCCTCCGCAAGGGCTCGCCGAAGTCGAGCCTGAAGAGCTTGTTCGGAACGATGAAGCCTAGGCGCCCGTACGGATTAAGAAGAGCGAGGGCGCGCTCGATGAAGACGACGTAGGCGTCGAAGCT
>JBBILK010000012.1:3484-5785 GCA_037444965.1 Actinomycetota bacterium
GCCCGATCTCCTGTACGCGAATATACGGTGGGTTCCCGATAACGGCGTCGAAGCCACCGCCCTCTCTTGGCTCGCCGCGCTCGTCGACGAATACCTCGGGGAACTCGAGCGGCCAGTGCAGCCGTGGTCGTCCAGCCGGCGGGAGGAAGCGTTCAATCGCCTGCTCGGCGAACACCTCGAGCGGAAGGCGAACAGCCTCAATACGCTGCGCGAGCCGGCGCTTCTCACGGGCGTCGGCGCCGGTATGCGTCGCTCGCCGCTCAAGCTCGCCCACCTGCCGCAGGAGCTCTGCAGCGTGGGCTGCGATGTGCGCCTCGAGCAGGCCCGTCGCTGGGTCGAGAAGGGTCTCGGTATCCGCGCCGACGAGCGAGTCCCCGACTCGTAGATTCCCCAGGAAGGTGAGCGGCTCACCTGGACGAGCGGTCACGAGCCAGAGGGAGAGCCTTGCGAGCTCGACGGCGAGCGGATTCAGATCGACGCCGTAGAGACAGCGCTCAGCGACGAGGCGCCGCAGCTCCGGGAGCGACAGCGCGCCATCGTACGAGGGATCGGTGGCAATCGCCTGAGCCAGGTACTCGACCGCGCCAACGAGAAAATGGCCGCTTCCCATCGCTGGATCGAGGATGCGGATCGCGAGCAGCGCCTCCAGCGCCTCGTCACCCGAGAGCCCCGCTTGCCGAACCGCAGCCGACCGACCGCTCACGATCGGGTCAAGCGTGCGCTCGACGATCGTGTCCACGACGCGCTCAGGCGTGAAGTACGACCCGAGCTCGTGCCGACGCGGCGACTCGACAAGCACGAGCTGGCCGTCGCGCTCAGCAAGCTCCCAGGCGAGCAGCTTTTCGTAGACGGATCCGAGCGTTCGGACAGAGAGATCCTGATAGTCAACGAGCTCCCCGTCGACGCGGTAGATGCCGTCGAGCGCCGGCGCAAGGAGCGCGTCCGGAACTGACCGTCCCTCGAGCCACGGGTGCAGGCCCGCGTCGAACAGGTCGCCGTCGTACTCGGTCACACCAAGAGCGACATCACCCCGGTCGATCAGGCGAAAGAGGGCGCGCAGCTCCTGGTAGCGAACGTCGCTAATGGCGGAGAGACGTTCGCCGTGGTCGAGCACCCTGGCCATCTCGAGCCGCTGTTCCGCAATTGAGTACCGACGGTAGTCAGGACTCGTCACAGGGAGAAGGCCCCGAGCCTCCGCGAAGAGGCAAAAGAGCACCCGGTACAGAAAGACAAGCGCGTTTGCGAACGCCTCGTCAAGCGCCTCGCGACTGCGCTCCTCGGTTGCGAGGAGCCCGGTGGCGAGCGGCGGGACAGCGGCAAAGACGCCGCGCTCGAGCGCCCCCGAGACGCGGACGGAGTGGAGGGAGCTGTCATCGAGCGCCCGGTCGAGGAACGAACGGCCGTCGGCGTCCGGCAGGAACGCTTCGATTCCGAAGAAGAGCGCAAAGTAGCGCAGGTCGCCGACCGTTCCCTCTTCGAGCAGCCGGACGAGATCGACCTCGTGACACGCCCGCTCGACGAGAGCGGCATCCCGTGCGTACAGGCGCCAGACCCGCCCGTTGGTCAGGATGCCGAAGGGGCGGCGCGTGAGAAGCACGTAGTCGCGAAGCTGCGCGACCGGGTCACCATCGGGCGAGCGACGGTCAAGCGAGAGCTCAAAGCGTTTCGCGTCAGCGACCGCGACCGCGCGCTCCATCTTCGCCTGTGACCCAGCTCGCTCGGCTGCGTCGCGCTCGATCGCTGACACGTAGAGGAAGTAGTCGGGCGTCTTGCCAGCTCCGGGAATCTCCGGGAAGACGGTGTAGGCGTGTCCGAGCACGTCGAGGATCGGGCGGATGAAGCGGTCCTCCGTGTGGCCCTCGTTGGCACCGACGAGGCTGTCGCACTCGCGCTGCCACAGCTCGAGTAGAGCCGCGTGAAGCTGTGCGACGTCGGCACGGGCAAAGACCTCCCAGCTCACTAGCCGCTCGGCCAAGAAGTGCTGGGAGAAGAGCCAGCGGGCCGACAGAGAGCCGACGCCCGGGGGCAGCATCCGCGGGAGACTACGACATCGCGAAGAGCCGCGGCTGGCCCTCAGGCTCCTTGACGATTCCGTGCTCCTCGTAGATGACGATGTAAAGGTGTTCGCGCCCGACGAAGCTCGCTACCTGGGTCTCCGGGTTGTAGGTCTTCCAGCGTGCGTCCGGGAAGCGCCCAGCCATCGCGCCGAGAATCACCTCGCGCTGCTCGTCGCCCGGCTCAATGGGCTCAACCGGAATGATCGCGTGTGTGCGGCAATCGGTGCCCAAGTCGCGAAGGATC
>JBBILK010000012.1:5795-8176 GCA_037444965.1 Actinomycetota bacterium
GTGGCGGGCTCGCCAAGAGCCGCCGGATCATCCGACGTCTCGATCCCGTACCGCTCTAGCCAGTTCACCGCCAAGCGAGTGTAGGTCTGTGGTCGGACAGCAGGCAGGCCGCCTCTTCCTCGGCTCCGTGACCGGAAGTCGGGACGCATCGAGGAGCCCGAGCGGTACCTCGCCGGCCGCCGCAGCGCAGCGGCAGTGACCGGCCCGAGCCCGCACTTCCTCGCGCGGAAGCGACTCTGTCCGACCCTCCCCGTACTCTTCCCTCCCAGGAACGACACCGACCAGGAGGCCGGATGAAACCGACACAGATCGAGATGACCGACTGGATGTCAGCGAGCCAGGCCGCACGCGCGCTCGGTGTCACCAACCGGCGCGTCCGACAGATGACCGCCGCGCGCCAGCTCGACTACGAGCAGACGCCGTTCGGCCGGATGTACCGGCGCCGAGCGATCCTCGAGTTCGCCGAAGCCAGGAAGAAGCGCCGCAAGAAGAAGGAGCTCATCGCCGCGTAGAGCGGCCCCTAGAAACGCCGAGAGCGCCCCGAAGCGCCCTCCGCAACGCCAGGAGTCCAAGCCCTTGCCCACCGCAATCCCAGACCACACACCGTACGAAGCCGAGCTCACCGGCAGCCCCGCCGGCAGCGAGAGCGGCGCCTTCGCCGACCTCTTCCTGCGGAAAGCCAACGCGATCGACGCCCGGCTTCGCGCGCTCGAGGACGAAGAAGGCGAACGCCCCGTCGGCGACGACTGCCGCGACCTCCTCCTCGAGCAGGCTGCCCTTCGCCCGAGACTGCTCGCGTGTCTCGTGCTGGCCGCCGACGAAACCGGCGACCACGAAGTTGCGCGCCGCTTCGGCGTCCAGCTCGAGGCCGCGCTCAAGCTGCTGACGCGCGCAGCTTCCGTTATCGGCGCCACCGGGAAAGCGCCTCCGCCCGAAGCCGCCAAACGCGGCTACTTCACTCTCAGCGAATGGGCGGCCTTCCAAGGCGTCGACTACGAGACCGCTCGCAAGCAGGCCCTCGCCGGCGCCATCCCCGGGGTGTGCCGCAAGACCCGAGGGCTCAAGAACTCGCCGTTCATCATCCCGCTCGAAGCCGCCCAGGAGACAACCTGATGCCCCGAGCCACCCCCCGAAAGACGAAGTACCCGCGCGTGTACAAGCGCGACACTACGCGCAAGGGCCGCGTCTACGACTTCTACGTGCTCGTGGACGGCGAGCAGGTCTGGACGCGCGGGGATCACGCGAACTTGGAGCAGGCCGAGGCGCATCGGAAGCAGCTTCAGTACCAGGCGGACCACGGGATGCTGCCCACGGCGAAGCCGAGGACGCTCGCGGCGTTCGTCGAGGAGGACTGGCTTCCGCACCAGGAGGCCCGTGTAGCGCGGGGGAAGCTCAAGGACAGCACCCTCTACCAGTACCGCTCCGACGTGAACGGACGCATCCTCAGCGACCTCGGAGAAGAGCGCCTCGACCGGATCGACCTCCCCCGCCTCCGTCGCTACCTCGACAGCCTCACCGCACAGGGCTACTCGAACCACACCGTCTTGCGGATCATCAACACCGTCAGCGGCATCCTCGAGATGGCGCGGCGGGAGAAGCTGATCCTCGTCAACCCGGTCGCCGACCTTGAGAAGCCCTCGCCGGCGAGCCGCACGGTCGCCCCGTACGCCTTCGTGGCCGCGAGCACCTGGGCGCAGGCAAGAGCAGGCGGCCGCTCACCGTGGCCGACGTTTACCGCCTCGGGGATCACGCGCTCGAGGAGGACGACCGCCGCCTCATACTCCTCGCCGCCCTCACGGGGATGCGCGAAGGCGAGCTGCTCGCGCTCCCGTGGGTGAACGTCATCACCGAGGAGGGCAAAGAGAGCGTCACCGTCACCGAGCGGCTGTACCGGGGAAGGATCGCCGCGCCCAAGACGAAGGCCGGTTACCGCGTGATCCCCGTCGAGGCGAATGCGGCGGCGCTCTTGCGCGATCAGGCGCGCGAGGGACGCCACAGCCACTTCGGGCTTGTGTTCCCCGCACCCGAGGGGGGCTACTGGGAGACGCGGAACTTCCTGCGACGAGTCTGGAACCCGACGCGCGAGGCAGCGGGTTTCCCCGACCTCCACTTCCACGACCTCCGACACTTCTACGTGACGCACGTCCGCCACCACTCGGGGCTGCCGAGTGCCGTCACGGAGGAACTCGTCGGGCACGACGACGACCGCATCCACCGGCACTACACGCACGAGCTTCCAGGCACCGCATCCGCGTACCGGGAAGCGATGGGCGCGATCTTCAAGCGCCCCAAGGAGGAGAGCCAGGCGTGACGGCCCTTACTCCTTCGTTACTCCCGACCGGCTTTCGCCTTCAGACCGGGGAACACGCACGGTCTGAAAT
>JBBILK010000012.1:8186-16053 GCA_037444965.1 Actinomycetota bacterium
CAGGAACGCTACCGCGCCGCGGCGCAGCGTGCGCGGTGACCCGCCGGCGGGAGTCAGGTTCAGAGCGGGCGACGGGACTCGAACCCGCGACCCTCAGCTTGGAAGGCTGACGCTCTAGCCAACTGAGCTACGCCCGCGCGGGACTGAGCTTAGCTCACGCGTGCCGTGTACCGTTGGGACGGGATGGCCGCGCCGTTCGTCGAGCTCGAGGTGGGGCAGCGCACGGTCCGGGTCACGAACCCCGACAAGATCTTCTTCGCGGTCCGCGGCGAGACGAAGCTCGACCTCGTGCGCTACTACCTGTCCGTCGGCGACGGGATCGTGCGCGCGCTGTACGAGCGCCCGACGCAGCTCAAACGCCACCCGGACGGGGCCGAGGGGAAGGCGATCTACCAGAAGCGGGTGCCCGAGCACCGCCCGGACTGGATCGAGACCGCGCGCGTGCGCTTCCCGTCCGGGCGCCACGCGGACGAGCTCTGCGTGACCGAGCTCGCGCAGGTGGCGTGGGCCGCGAACCTGGCCACGATCGACTTCCACCCCTGGCCGTCGCGCCGACGGGACACCGAGCATCCCGACGAGCTTCGGATCGACATCGACCCCCAGCCGGGCACGAGCTTCGCGGACGCGAAGCGGGTCGCCGCGATCGTGCGCGAGGTGCTCGGCGAGCTCGGCTACACCGGCTGGCCGAAGACGTCGGGCAACCGCGGCATCCACGTCGCCTGCCGGATCGAGCCGCTGTGGCCGTTCACGGTCGTGCGCCGCTGCGCGCTCGCGTTCGCGCGGGAGGTCGAGCGGCGAGCGCCGGCGCTCGTGACCACGGCCTGGTGGAAGGAGGAGCGCGGCGAGCGCGTGTTCCTCGACTACAACCAGAACGCCCGCGACCGCACGATCGCCTCCGCCTACTCCGTCCGCGCCCGTCCGGACGCCACGGTCTCCGCGCCCGTCACCTGGGACGAGCTCCCGGAGATCGAGACCGAGGACTTCACGATGGCGACGATGCCGGCGCGGTTCGCCGCGCTCGGCGACGTCCAGGCGGGGATCGACGGCGCCGTCTGCGACCTGCGCGCGCTGCTCGAGTGGGTGGAGCGCGAGGAGCAGGCCGGCCTCGGCGAGGCACCGTACCCGCCGAACTTCCCGAAGATGCCCGGCGAGCCGAAGCGCGTGCAGCCGTCCCGAGCCCGCAAGCCCGCAACCCCCTGACCCGCACCGATACCCTGCAACGCGTGACCCGGCTGCTCTTCATCGCCGCGATCGCGGCCGCTGTCGCCGCCGCCTGCGGGGGTGCCTCCGAGACGGCCCCGCCGCCTCCCGCCGCGGAGCCGGCGCCCACCACGACCGAGGTGCCCGCGACCACCGCCCCGGTCGAGACGGCCCCTGTGGCGGTCGAGTGCGCCGAGCAGGCGCTCGAGTCGCAGGGAAACGAACACGTGACCGAGCTGCCCGAGGGGTTCGAGTACAACTCGTTCCCGCCGACGAGCGGGCCGCACCATCCCGAGCCCGCGCCGTGGAACGCCTACACGGAGCCGGTGCCGCAGCTCCACCTCGTCCACAACCTCGAGCACGGAGGCGTCGTCGTCCAGTACGGCCCTGACGTGGGCGAGGAGACGGTCCGCTCGCTCCTCGAGTGGTACGCGACGGATCCCGACGGCATCGTCGTCGCCCCGCTGCCCGAGCTCGGCGCCGCGGTCGCGCTCACCGCCTGGCAGCACCTCCTCACCTGCGACGGTTTCGACGAGGCGGCGTTCACGACCTTCCGTGACGAGTACCGCTTCAACGGCCCCGAGAAGATCCCGCGCGAGCACATGAAGCCGCTCTCTGCATGACCGGGCTTGATCGCCCTTCGCGAAGAGGCTAGCCTGACTTCATGATTGTCGCAACCGTCACGGAAGCGAAGAACCGTCTGAGTGCGCTGCTCGATCGTGTGCGTGCCGGCGAGACGGTGCTGATCGTCGATCGCGGCGTCCCGGTCGCCCGTCTCGAATCGGCCGCCGCGACAGAACCGGATCAGCTCGACGGCCGGCTGGCCCGGCTCGAACGAGCCGGACTGATCCGGCGGGGCACGGGCACGCTTCCCCGCGAGATCATCGAAGAGGAGCCGCCCGCGTTGCTCCGCGACGCCGACGCCGTGGCCATGCTCATCGAAGAGCGGAGGGAAGGCCGCTGAGGTTCTGGGACAGCTCTGCCGTCGTTCCGCTCCTTGTTGCGCAACCCGCGACGCAAGCAGTGAGGCGCGAACGCACGCCTTGCGCGCCGGCGACGCGCTCCAGCTCGCAGCTGCCTTGACCGCATCGGAGCTACGGTCCGACACCCTCCCCTTCGTCTCGCTCGACCTGCGGCTCGCCGAAGCGGCCGAGCGCGAGGGTTTCGCCGTCGTCGCGACCGCTTGAGCCGGGAGCAGGCCTACCGCCCGAGCAGGCCCGAGACCGTGGGATCGCCGGGCTTCGGTCGCGGCCGCACCTGGTCGACCGTGCACCGTTCCGGCTCCTTGTCGGGCCGGAAACGCAGGAGCCGCGTCCCGTGGCGGAAGCGGCGGGCCTGCCACTTGTCGTAGCGCACCTCGACGACGAGCTCGGGGCGGAGCGCGGCCTCCTCGAGCTCCCCGGAGCCCCAACGGCTCGGTTCTGAGAAGCGACGGTCCGGCGCGTCCTCGAGCAACGGAGCGACGAGGCCCGTGATCTCCTGCGCCCGGCGCGGCGCGACCGCCGCGGATCCCACGTAACGGAGCTCGCCCGCCTCGTCGTAGAGACCGAGGAGGAGCGTCGCGATCCGCTCCCCCTGCTCCGCCCAGCGGACGCCGGCGACGACGCAGTCGGCCGTCTTGTGGCGTTTCACCTTGACGACGGCCTCCCGGGATCCCGGCCGGTACGGCTCCGAGAGCCGCTTGGCGACCACCCCGTCGAAGCCGGCCACCTCGAGCCGCTCGAGCCAGACTCGAGCTTCGCCCGAGTCGAGAGTGGCTGGCGAGACATCGAACGGGAGGCGAACGAGGACGGCTCTTCTCTCCTCGAGGGGGAGCCGGTGTAGCGGCTCCCCCTCGAGGACGAGCACGTCGAAGCAGACGAGCTGCGCGGGCGTCTCGGCGGCGAGCCTGCGGACCCGGCTCTCGGCCGGGTGCAGGCGCATCTGCAGCGCGTCGAAGTCGAGCCCGCCGTCGCGCTCGATCACGATCTCTCCGTCGAGCGCCGACCGGGGCGGCAGCCGCTCGCCGAGCGCCTCGAGCTCGGGGAAGTAGCGGAGCAGCGGCCGGGCGTTCCGGCTCCAGAGGTGGAGCTCCCCCTCCAGGTTCTCGAGCACGCCGCGAAAGCCGTCCCACTTCGGCTCGTACTGCCAGCCCTCCCGGTCCGGAAGGGCGTCGACGAGCTGAGCCTCCATCGGCGGAAACGGCAGGCCCTCCGGCGTCGACACGCCCGCTGAGCCTACCGGCTACCCTCAGCGCGTGGAGCCCTCGCCCTGGGCATGGGAGCCGGCCTGGCCCGAGGTTGCCGCCGTGCTCGCCCTCGCCGCCGCGTACGCGGCCTCGCAGCGCCGTTCCCCCGCCTCGGCGGCACGGCGGCTCGCGTTCGCCGGCGGGATCGTCCTGCTCCTCGCCGTCTTCGCGACCCCGATCGAGACGCTCGCGACCGAGTACCTGCTCTCCGCGCACCTGCTCCAGAACGTCGTCCTCGCGGAGTGGGCACCGGCGCTCCTCGTGCTCGGGATCCCCGCCGCAGGGGCCCGCGAGCTCGGCCGGCTCCGCCCCGTGCGGGTTCTGACGCACCCGCTCGTGGCGCTCCCGCTCTGGCTGGCCACGTACGCCGTCTGGCACGTCCCGGCCGCCTACGACGCAGCCCTCCGCCATCCGAGCTCCCTGCTCCTCCTCGAGCACGCGAGCTACGTCCTCGCCGGCCTCGCGCTCTGGTGGCCGGTCTTCCAGGCGGAGCCGCGAGCGCTGCGTCCCGGAGCGAAGGCCGGCTACCTCTTCGCGGCCTTCCTGCTCGCGAGCCCGATCGGGCTCGTGCTCGCGCTCTTCCCGGACCCGCTGTACGCCTTCTACGAGGCGGCGCCGCGCGTCTTCGACCTGTCGGTGACCCGCGACCAGCAGCTCGCGGGGATCCTGATGTCGGGCGCCGAGGCGATCGTCTTCTTCGCGCTCTTCGCCTACTACTTCCTGCGCTTCCTGGAGGAGGAGGACCGGGCCCAGGCGCCGCCGGTCAGGCCATGACCTGGAGCGGGGCGCCGGCGTAGCCGGGCAGCACGCGTCCCGCCTCGATCCCGAGGTGCTGCTCGAGCAGGCCGGCGTAGACGTCGCGGAAATCGATGGCGACGGGAATGTTCCCGTCCGTTGCAGTCGGATTCCCGAGGTTCCAGGCCGGATTCGCGACACCGGGCCGCACCCGCCGCCCCAGCGTGAGCAGCAGGCCGCCCGAGCCGTGGTCGGTGCCGAACGACTCGTTGTCCTCGATCCGCCGGCCGAACTCGCTCCAGACGAGCGTCACGACCCGCTCGCCGAGGCCGCGTGCCTCGACGTCCGCTTGGAACGCCACGAGCGCAGCGCCGAGATCCGCGATGTTCCAGCTCATCTGACGCTGCTGCCGCTCGTGCGTGTCGAACATGCCTGCGCTCGTGACCGTCGCCACCCTGACTCCGAGCCCTGCGCCGAGCATGCGGGCGAGGTTGCGAAGCGCGGCGCCCGTGTCCGAGTCCGGGTAGGCAACCGGAGGCGGTGAGGGGCCTCCCTCGGCCTCTTCCCTCCGCAGCGGCCCGAGGACGCCGCGGATGTCCACCGCTTGGCGCGTCACCTCCACCGCTCGACGGTGCGCAGACGTCCTCGACGGTCCGCCGAGGTCGCGATACGCCTCGAGCATGCGCTCGCTGTCCCAGACGTCGGGCGACCAGAAGTCGAAGTCGCCCGGCGAGAAGAGCGCGCAGGTCGGCGCGATCCGGCTCGCGAGGACATCGTCCGTCGACCACTCGACGGCGAGGCCTTGAAGCGGGTTGTCGGTCGACCCGACTTCGTCCAGGTAGCGACCGAGCCAGCCGGTGGCCGCCCGCTGGTAGTCGAGCATCCCGCTCCGCCAGACCGTCGTCTCGTGGAAGTGCGAGAAGTCGGGGCGCTCGTGGTCAACGGCAAGGTAGACGCCGACCTTGCCGGCGTCGTAGAGCTGCTTCAGACCCCCGGCGGCCGGGTGCCAGCCGAGCGCCGGCTGGTCGGGAATCGGGAGCGCCTTGTCGGCGGCGATCCCGATGCGCGTGCGGAAGCGCTCGTAGGCCGCCCGGTCGGGGCCGCCGAGCGGAACAACCGTGTTCAGCCCGTCGTTGCCGCCGCCGAGGAAGACCGTGACGAGGATTGGCCCACCGCCGGCGTCCGCCGCGTGAGCACGCTCCACGAGCTCCCAGGGGCCGAGCCGGCCGGCCGCTCCGAGCGCGACGAACAGCCCGATGCCGCCGACGAGGAAGTCCCGCCGGCTTCGCCGCTGCTGCAGGAACCCGGCGGCTCCCTCGTCGAGGAGCTCGGTCGGGATCGGCAGCACGCTGAGCCCACCCCGCCGCAGCAGCGCCCGCCGGGAAGTCCGGCGGAAGTCCGCACAGGCGCAGGCGAGCTCGCGGGGGCCCACTCAGTGCACCTGCGCGTCGGGGCCGGCGAGCAGCAGGTGGCGAAGCACGCGCCGCCGCTCGGCCGCAGTGTGGAGGTCGTCGTTGCCGCTCGGGGCGACCTCTCGTGCGAAGCGCTCGAGGCGCGCCCGGGTCGCCTCCGTCATCCAGGGCCGCCCGGCGAAGCGGAGCGCGTCTGCGAGCGCTGCTTCCGGTGATTCGTCCGCCGGGACGTCCTCGTCCGGGAATGCGTGCTGCCAGAGCAGCATCGCAGCCGCGTCGAAGCGGGCTTTCGTCGCCGAGACGGAGAGGAATGCCTCGTTCTGATTCCAACCACCCACGTTCGGTGGGTAGAACGGCGCCTGTCCCATCTGGAAGAGCAGCCAGGCCCAGGCGTCGGTGCGGATGAACGTCCGCGTCGCCCGCAACGCCCCAGCGAGGTAGACGACGGGCGGCTTGACGAGATCGGGCTCGTCGAGGTTCGAGTAGAAGGCAGCCGACCGGAGGATCACCCGAACGACCGGCTTCAGACGCAGGCCGGAGCTGCGGTACGCGGCGACGAGCTGGCGGAGCGTGGACGCCGGCGGCTCCGCAGGCGAGAAGTAGCCCCAGAGCTTCCGGCAGAGGAACGCGGCGTGGGCGGGATGCTTCAGGCAGAGCTCGATCACGTCGTCCGGCCGGAACCGCCCGCTCTGCCCGAAGATACGCTTGACCCCCGGGTCCCAGGCCTCCTCGTTCCAGCGGTAGCGGGTCGGGTCGGCGTAGTCGCCGCCCTGCCAGTCGAACTCGAAGCCGGTGAGAGCACGGGCCGCCTCGCGGACGTCCGACTCCGTGTAGCCCGAGCCGAGAGTGAAGAGCTCCATCAGCTCTCTGGCGAAGTTCTCGTTCGGCGCGTCCCGGTGCGAGAAGACGAGGCTCTGCCACCACTGCATCGCGAAGTCGTGGAGCATGCCGCGGGCCAGTGACCGGAAGCTCCCGAGCGCATGCCGGCGGAGGAGCTCGTTCTGGCGGATCATCAGCGCCTGGCTGGGGACGCCCTGGTTCGAGGTGGCGAAGTGGTCGTGCAGGTTCAGCGTCATCCGCTCGACGAGCGGCGCGCGCGTTCGCACCATCCGGTCGAGCCACCAGAGCACGTCGTGGCCGTGCTCCCGCTCCGGGGCGAGCGCGCGCACGGAGCCGCCGTCGTCGATCACCGGCTCGGGCCCCGAGAGGATGCCGCCGCGCGGCGGATTCAGCAGATGCTCGATCGCGGCCTCGAGCCCGAGGCGCTTGAAGCGCTTCCGGTCCTCGTTCGAGGGGCCGAACCCAGCCCGCCAGAAGAGGCGCTCGAGGGCCTGGCCCAACGGCACGCGCGGGATCGGTGGATAGACGACGCCGCTCACTGTCCTCACCCGGGAACGTCAACGGCACGCGACGCCGAGAGCTTGACGTCCGTGGCCCCGACGGGGGAGTCCCGGGCTCCCCCGTCGGGGCGCGGCTGGGAGGGGGAGAGTCTCCACACGTCTAGAGCGGTCTCGCGGGGAGAAACTTGCGCGAGCTCTCGTCGCGGACCTTCAGAGCGCGAGCAGGGCGGCGCCGATCGCGCCCCCGAGGTCGCCGAGGCTGGCGACGAGGACGGCCGGCGGCCGCTCCGGCTGCAGGAGGTGTGGCCTCATCGCGTCGGCGATCCGGTCGGCGTACGGCTGGCCGAGCCTGGAGCCGAGCCCGCCGCCGATCACGACGGCCTCGAGGTCGAGCAGGTTGACGACCGAGGCGGCGCCTGCCCCGAGGACGGCGACCGCCTCGTCGATCAGCTTCACGGCCATCCGGTCCCGCCGCTCGAGAGCCTCCGCCCAGACCCCGCTCGCGAGCCGGGTCCGTCCCTTCCTCGCCATGATCTCGAAGAGCTTCGTCTTGCCGCCCTTCGCGACCAGGCGGCGCGCCCTCGCCTCCATCGCGGCGCGGCCGGCGTAGGCCTCGATCGTGCCGTCGAGCCCGTTCAGCGCCTTCCGGCCACCCAGCCGGACGACCATGTGGCCGAGCTCGCCGGCCGAGCCTCGGCCGTGCCAGTGCTCGCCGTCGAGGATGATGCCGCCGCCCACGCCCGTCCCCCACCAGATTCCGAGGAGGGAGCGGTAGGGCTTCCCGGCGCCGAGCCGGAACTCGGCGTCGACCGCGACGCCGACGTCGTTGCCGAGGTGGATCGGCGCGCCGAGGCGCTCGGTCAGCACCTCGACGATCGGGAAGGGCTGGTCCCAGCCGGGAAGGTTCGCGGCGCGCTCGAGCGTCCCGCGATCGTGATCGATCGGCCCGGGAA
>JBBILK010000013.1:0-14580 GCA_037444965.1 Actinomycetota bacterium
GCGGCGAGCGCCCGGTCGCGCTCCTCGAGCAGGTGCAGGCGGCGGAGCTCGCCCTCGCCGGGCGAGTCGAGGGCGTCGTCCGTGCGCTCCGGCTCGCGGAGGAAGGGTCGCGCGGCGTAGAGCACGACCGCGACCGCGAGCACGGCCGCGAGGATCACGCCTGCCCAGGTCACGGGCTCAAGCCCGGGCGTACGCGCCGGGCTCCGCGAAGCGTCTCGCGAGCCGCCGCTGCTCCCGGGCGTCCGGCCACATGGCGATCACGGAGCCGAGCAGGAAGACGAGGCCGGCGCCCCAGATGAGCCCGACGAGCGGGTTGACGATCGCCTTCAGGTAGACGGAGCCGTCGTCGTTGAACTGGTCGGCGACGAGCATCAGATCCTCGGCCTGCACGAAGCTGGAGCGGATCGCGACCTCGTTCGACGTCTGCTGCTCCGCGAAGTAGCGGTTCTTCCCCGGCGTCAGCACGCCCAGGGACTCGCCGCCTCTCGACACCTCGACCTCGGCTCTCAGCTCGAGCGCGTTCGCCGCCCGCTCCTGCGTCGAGCCGAGGTAGCGGAGCGTGTAGCCCTCGACCTCGAGCGCCTGCCCGGGCTGGAGCCTCCCCTCCCGCTCCGACTGGAACGCGCCGATCCCGACGGCTCCGATCACGAGCAGCGCGATCGCCGCGTGCACGACGTAGCCGCCGTAGCGGCGGCGGTTGCGCCCGACGAGCGACGTGAACGCGCCGGCCCAGGACGAGTCGCCGAGCGCCTTGTGAGCGCGCGTGCCGCGGACGAACTCGAGCGCGATCGCGGCGAGCACGAAGGCGGCGAACGTGTAGCCGACGAGCCCCGCGGCGCTCGACCCGGCGCCGAGGGCGGCGAGTGCGATCCCGCAGACGAGCGCGACGCCGGCCGGCCAGGCGACGCCCGCGCCGAGCGAGCGAAGCGACGCCCGGCGCCAGGCGACGAGCGGACCGAGCCCCATCAGGAGGACGAGCGGGAGCCCGAAGGCGATCGCGAAGAAGTCGTAGTAGGGCGCGCCGACGGTCGACGCGATGCCCCGGATGGCCTCCGAGACGAGCGGATAGGCGACGCCCCAGAGGACGGTCAGGGCGAAGGCGACGAAGAAGAGGTTGTTGTAGAGGAAGGCCGCCTCGCGGGAGACGAGCGACTCCAGCTTCGTTCGCGAGCGCAGGAGCGGGAGCCGCCAGACGATCAGCGCGATCGAGACGCCGGCGACGACGCAGATGAACCCGAGGAACCAGCTCCCGATCGGCGACTCCGCGAAGCTGTGGATCGAGTTGAGGACGCCGCTTCGCGTCAGGAACGTGCCGAAGAGGGAGAGGCAGAACGCGAGCGCGACGAGGACGACGTTCCAGACGCGCAGCATGTCCTTCTTCTCCTGGATCATCACCGAGTGCAGGTAGGCGGTCGAGACGAGCCAGGGCATCAGAGCGGCGTTCTCGACCGGGTCCCACGCGTACCAGCCGCCCCAGCCGACCTCCTCGTAGGCCCACTTCGCCCCGATCAGGACGCCGAGGCCGAGGAAGGTCCAGGCCGCGATCGTCCAGCGCCTCGTGGCGACGATCCAGCGCTCGTCGATGCGACCGGCGACGAGCGCAGCCATTGCGAACGCGTAGGGGATCGTCAGCCCGACGTAGCCGAGGTAGAGCATCGGCGGGTGGGCCATCATGTACGGGTTCTGGAGGCTCGGGTTCAGCCCGAGCCCGTCGGCGGGCGCCGGCTGCGTCGCGAACGGGCTCGAGACGAAGACGAGCATCAGCGCGAAGAAGGCCGCGACGCCGGCGAGCACGGGCACCGTCCACGGCAGCACCTCGCGGACGAGGCGGCGGTTCAGGAGCGTGGCGGCGGCGCCCATCCCGGTGAGCACGAGCAGCCAGAGCAGCAGCGACCCCTCCTGGCCGCCCCAGAACGCCGCGAACGCGTATCGCGCCGGCAGGTCGCGGCTCGAGTGGTCGGCGACGTAGGAGAGCGAGAAATCGTCTGCCAGGAACGCGCCGAGCAGCACCGCGGAGGCGGCGAGCACGCTGACGAAGGCGCCGACGAACGCGTTCCGGGCCGAGTCGTGGAGGCGGCGGCGTCCCTTCAGCGCCGCGTAGCCGCCGGCGACGAGCGCGTAGAGGACGAGGCCGAGCGCGACGACGAGCGCGGCGCGTCCGAGACCGGGCACGTCAGCCGCTCCTCAGGCCGGGTCGGAGTCCTGCTTGGGCTCGTACTTCGACGGGCACTTCGTCACGAGCGAGTCGGGCTTTCCGACGAAGACGCCGTTCTCGAGCTCGCCGCGCAGGTAGATGTGGCGGTCGGCCTGGAAGAGGTCGGGCACCGAGCCGGTGTAGACGACCGGCACCTTGGCGGGGCCGTCGAAGTCCTTCAGCTCGAACCGCAGGCCGCCGGCGCGAGCGTCGCCGGTGACCGGGCCGATCACGATCCCGGCGAGCTGAACCTCGCCGTCGTGGCCCGCGAGCTGGCTCGGCCGCAGCGACTCGGTCGCCCCGCCGGCGAAGCTCGTGTAGAGCAGGAAGACCGCCAGGACGACGGCAACGGAGAGGGCGATCACGAGCCGCACCGGGATTCGTCCGCTGCGAGCCACGCTTCGATTGTAGCCCTGCCCTTCCGGGCCGGCCGCAGCTACCGCTCGGGCGCGCGCGCCGGCTTGCGCATGGGCACGACGTACCCGTGGTCACGGCAGAGGGAGCCCGGCTCCTCTTCGGTGAGCGCGTCGCAGTAGCCCTTGCCGTAGGCCGCCCGCATGAGCGCCGCGACGACATCGAGGCTCCAGTCCTCGACCTCGGCCGCCTCCCCCCAGAGGTCGGCGATCCGGACGTCGATGTCCAGCTCGAGGAGCTCGATCCGGGAGGGGCGCTTCATCGAGATCCAACGTAGCGGGGTGGTCGGACGGAGCAAGGACCGCTCTCCTATAGTCGGCTGCATGGGTCTCGTTCGCGTCGGCCCGCCCGGCCTGCCGAGCCGCGAGTCGCCGGAGATCGCCGTTGCGCTCCTCGCCGGCCGGGGCTACACGGCCTGCGAGATCGACTTCGAGGGCGGCTTCTGGATGGACTGGGATTTCGCCGCGCGTCTCGGCGAGGCGGCCCGGGAGCGCGGGATCGCGCTCTCCGTGCACGCCCCGATCGCGGCCTTCCTCGGGCACCTCGAGCGCGACGCGAAGTACCGCCGGGCGGTCGGCATGCTCGACCACTCGGCCGGCGTCGCGGCTGCGGCCGGGGCCGAGCTCGTCGTCTTCCACCCCGGCTTCCTGCTCGGGAGGACGCGCGAGGACGCCGTCGACGCCGTCTGCGAGCAGCTGTCGGAGCTGCGCGAGCGGCTCGAGGGCAAGGGCCGCGCCGTGCCGTTCGGGATCGAGGTCATGGGCCGGGTGCGCGACCTCGGCAGCGCGGACGACGTGCTCGCCGTCTCCGCCCGGCTCGGCTGGGTGCGCCCGGTGCTCGACTTCGCGCACCTCCACGCCGTCAGCGACGGCGCCTTCACGACGAGCGACGCGTTCGCCGCCGTCCTCGAGCGGGCGGACACCGTCCTCGAGGCGGGCGCGCCCTTCCACATCCACTTCTCGGACATCGCGTACGCGAACCGCAACGAGACGCGTCACCTGCCCTACGGCGACGGCACGCTCCGCGCCGAGCCGCTGCGCGAGGCCCTCCGGGGCTTCGAGCGGCCGGCGACGGTGATCACCGAGTCGCCCGACGAGGCGAGCCACCAGGCGATCCGCGCGATCCTCGCCGGCGGCGCGGCGGTCTAGACTCCCTCCGTCGTGACCGACGCGCCCAAGCCGGCCAAGCCCGCGAAGAGCGCCCGGGCGAAGCTCGGGCTCGTGCGCGGGTTCGCCTGGCTCGCCGTGTTCGGGATCGGCTCGGCGCTGGGGGCGATCCTCGGGGCGGCCGGCGTCGCCGGCTGGATCATCGGCCTCGTCGTCTCGGCCCTGACGGTGCTGCTCGGCTTCTTCCTGAGGCGCTCGCTCGAGGGCTGAGCCGCCGTCAGGAGACGATCCGGAAGGGGCTCTGGCCCTCGACGACGTCGACCACGCGCTCCCGTCCCGAGACGCGGTAGCCCGCTCCGAGCTTCTCCTCGAGCTTCTGCTCGAGCTCGCCCGTCTCGTACAGCTCCTCGGTGATGTCGGCCCCGCCGATCAGCTCGCCGCCGACGAACACCTGCGGGATCGTCGGCCAGCCCGAGAGCGCCGAGAGCTCCTCGCGGATCCGCGGATCCGGGAGGATGTCCACGGCCGTGGTCGGCGCGCCGGCGGCGCGCAGAGCCTCGAGCGCGCGGGCGGAGTTGCCGCAGGCGATGAAGTCGGGCGTGCCCTTCATGAACAGGACGACGGGCTCGGAGTCGATGACGCTCTTGATCCGGTCGCGAAGCTCGCTCACTGGGTTCCTCTCGTTCGGATTCGCAGCTCGTGGATGGTACCGTCCTCGAGCGGCCCGGCGAGCGCCTCGTAGACCAGCTTGTGCTGGTCGATCAGGGAGAGCCCGTCGAAGCGGCCGCTCGTGACGACGACCTGGAAGTGGTCGCCGGTGCCGGTCCGGTCGAGGGCCGAGAGCTCCGTCGCGTCGGGGAACGCCTGGCGGAGCAGCAGCTCGAGTCGGTCGACGGCCATGCTCCCGGAATCATGCCTGCAGCGCGCACGCGCGGGCGGCGGCTCGGGCGGATCAGGAGGGTCGCAGCGCGAGCTCGGGCCGCTCGAGCGCGGAGAGCACCGCTCGCTCGAGCTCGGCGAGCGAGAACGGCTTCAGCAGGTGAGCGAACGGGTCGAGACCGAGCGACTCTTCCGACGGCGGCGCGATGCTGACGCACACGATTCGCGCGCCCGACGCGCGCCGGGCCGCCCGCGCGATCTCGGTCGCTCCCCAGTGCTCCGGCTCGACCAGGACGACGTCGATCGTGGCCAGGTCTGCCGGGTCGTCGTAGACGACCGCCTCGAGCCCCAGCCGCGACACGACGCGAACGAGCAGGTCACGAACCTCCGGGTGCGGCTCGACGATCAAGATCTTCGCCATCACAGTCGATGATCGTGATCGGAAGAAGGGAATCGTGGACGTCCCGGGTATGAAAGCGGTATGAAGCACGCGACGATCCTCGTCGCGGACGACGACCCGGACATCAGAGGGCTGCTCCGGGAGCTGTTCGAGCGCGCCGGCTACGCGGTGCTCGACGCAGCCGACGGTCGTTCCGCGCTGCGCGCGCTGTACGCCGCTCGCCCCGAGCTCGTGATCCTGGACGTGTCGATGCCCGAGCTGGACGGCTGGAGCACGCTCGCCCGGATTCGCGACCTGAGCGACGTGCCCGTGATCATGCTCACCGCGCGGGCTGCCGAGCTCGAGAAGGTTCGCGGCCTCAAGGCGGGCGCCGACGACTACGTGACGAAGCCGTTCGGCCGCCAGGAGCTGCTCGCCCGGGTCGAGGCGCTGCTCCGCCGCAGCGAGCGCCCGGTCAGGGAGGACGTCCAGGACGTGTACGCGGACGGAGTCGTGACGATCGAGTTCGCCCAGCGCGCCGTCAGGGTCGGGGACGACGAGGTCTCGCTGACGCCGCTCGAGTACCGGCTGCTGACGGCCTTCGTGCGCCACCCGAGCCAGGTGCTCTCGCACGAGCAGATCCTCGCGCTCGTGTGGGGCACGGAGGAAGCGTCGACCGCCCAGGTGAAGCTCTACGTCGGCTACCTGCGGCGGAAGCTCGGCCCGGCCGGCGCGCGGCTGATCGAGACGGTCCGGGGCTTCGGCTACCGGTACCGGCCCGCTCCCGCCCCCGGCCCCTAGACGCCCGCCGGCCCGAGGGCTGCCTCGACCCGCGTTCTCAGCTCGTCGAGGCTGAACGGCTTGCGGATGTAGTCGGTGGCGCCGGCTGCGAAGCCGCGGTCGACGTCCTCCTTCTGCACGCGCGCCGTGAGCAGGATCACGGGGATCGTCCGTGCCTGCTCGCTGGCGCGCAGGCGCTCGGTCACCTCGAGCCCGGTCATCCCCGGCATCATCATGTCCAGGACGGCGAGGTCGGGAGCCCGTTCGAGCGCGAGCCTGAGCGCCTGCGTGCCGTTCCGGGCCGTGATCACGTCGTAGCCCGAGCGCGCGAGCCGGAACGAGACGAGCGAGAGGATGTCCTCGTCGTCGTCGGCGACCAGCACGACGGGGTTCCGCTCGGCGACCGTGTCACCGGTCACGCCTTCACCTCCAGCTCCGCATCGACGCTGCGCGGCGAGTAGTGGAGAGGAAGCTCGACCGAGAACGTCGTCCCCTCCCCCTCCGTGCTCGTCACGTCGATCGAGCCGCCGTGCGCCTCGGCGATCGCCTTCGAGATCGCGAGCCCGAGACCCGTGCCCTGAACCGCGTCCCGCGTGGCGTGCGCCGTCCGGTAGAAGCGCTGGAACAGATGCTCGAGCTCGTCGGCCGGGATGCCGACGCCCGTGTCCAGGACCTCGACGAGGACGGTCTCCTCCCGGGCCCGGAGCCTGACCGTGACCCTGCCCCGGGGAGGCGTGAACTTGATCGCGTTCGACAGGAGATTGTCGAGCAGCTGGCCGAGCCGCGTGTGGTCGCCCGTGATCGCGGGGAGCTGCTCGAGCTCGAGGACGAGCTCGAGCCCTCGCTCCGTCGCCCTTGGACGGAACCCCTCGACGCTCTCCTCGACGAGCGCGTGGAGGTCGACGAGCCCGCAGTCGAGGCTCAGCTTGCCCGCTTCGATCTGCGCGACGAAGAGGAGGTCGCCGACCAGGCGCAGCAGCCGCCGCGCGTTGCGGTCGATCACCGCCAGGAAGTGCCGCTGCTCGTCGGCGAGCTCCCCGACCTCTCCTTCGAGGATCAGCTCGAGATACCCGAGGATCGACGTCAGCGGCGTCCGGAGCTCGTGGGAGACGAGGGCGATGAACTCGTCCTTCATCCGGTCGAGCTCGCGGAGCTGCTCGTTCTGCTCGGTGAGCTGCTCCCGCGCGGCCTCTGCCTCCGCGCGGGCGGCCTGCTCGGCGGCGAGCAGCCGTTCCCGCTCGGCCTCGCTTCTCGTGCGCTCGGTGATGTCCCGGACGATCGACGAGATCGCCACGACGTCACCGGCCGCGTCGCGGATCGGCGAGAGCGTGAGCGAGACGGAGATCGTCTCACCGTCCTTCCGCAGGCGGACCGTCTCGAAGCCCTCCACCCGCTCGCCGAGCTGAACGCGCTCGAGCAACTCGAGCTCGCCGAGCCGGTCGGGCGGAACGACGATCGAGATCGACCGACCCACGATCTCCGCGCCCGAGTAGCCGTAGATGCTCTCGGCCCCCGCGTTCCAGGTCTGCACGGTCCCATCCAGCGAGAGGCTGAAGATGCCGTCCGCGGAGGCCTCGACGACGGCGGCGAGCCGGGCGTGCGTCTCCTCGGCTCGGCGGCGGTCGGTGACGTCGGCGATCACGGCGACCATCCCCGTGACCGTGCCGGCGGCGTCCCGCAGCGGAGCCGACGAGATGCTCACGTCGATCGGAGAGCCGTCCTTGCGCCAGCGTCGGGCCTCGATGTGCCGCCACGACTTCCCGCGAGCGGCGAGCTGGAGCCCCCGCAGGAACTGCTCCCGCTCCTCGCCCTCGCGGACGATCGGGCTCGGGCGGCCGAGCACCTCCTGCTCGTCCCAGCCGAACATCTCCGTCGCCGCGTGGTTCCAGCGCCCGACGTTGCCGTCGAGGTCGAACGCGACGATCGGGAGCGGCGAGGCGGCGAACAGCGTCTCGAGGGTCGCCGTGGTCTCGCGGAGCGCCTGCTCGGCGCGCTTTCGGTCGGTGACGTCGAAGACGACTCCGTCGAGCCAGAGCACGGAGCCGTCCTCGTCGAAGGCAGGCTGGCCCCGCTCGAACAGCCACCGCTCGGCTCCGTCCGCGCGCACGATCCGGTACTCGACGGCGAACGGGCTCTTCGTGCTGGCGGACTCCTCGGCGGTTCGCTCGACGAGCGGCACGTCGTCGGGATGGATGATGCTCGCGTACGTGCGGACGGCGTTGCCGACGAAGTCCGAGGCCGGGTACCCCGTCATCTCCTCGATGTCGTCGCTCAGGAACTCCATCGTCCAGTCGCGGTCGAGAGCGCAGCGGTAGACGGCGCCCGGGAGGTTCTCGATCAGCGTCCGGAAGCGCCCTTCGCTCTCCCGGATGACCGCCTCGGCGCGCTTTCGGTCGGAGACGTCGAACAGCACCGAGACCATCCCGATCACCTGGTCGCTCGCGTCGCGCAGCGGCCCGGAGGAGGCGCTGAGGAGGATCGGCGTGCCGTCTTTGCGCCGCCGCTCGATCTCGACGTCGTGCCAGCTCTCGCCCGCGAGCACGGCGTCGAGGTACGAGAGGAACTCCTCCCGCTTCCCCTCCGGCACGAACGGGTTGAAGCGGCCGAGCGCGTCGTCCTCGGTCCAACCGAACATCCGCTCGGCGGCCGGATTCCAGAGCATCACGCGCCCGTAGCGATCGAAGCCGGCGATCACCGCGGGCGACGCGTGGATGAGGGCGGTCAGCGTCTGCGTCGTCTCCTGCAGCTCCTCCTCGGCGCGCTTGCGCTCGGTGATGTCGAGCAGGTAGCCCTGGGCGTAGCGGGGCTTTCCGTCCGCGTCGCCGACCCGCACGGACTCGTCGCGGAACCAGACCGTCCGCCCGTCCCGGCTGACCAGCTGGTACTCGGAGACGAAGGGATTGCCGGTCGCGTTCGCCGTCGCGATCTCGGCCAGCACGCGCTCCCGGTCGTCCGGGTGGAGCACCTTGACGAAGAGCTCGGGGTCGGAGGTCCACTCCTCGACCGTGTACCCGAGCAGCGGCTCGAGTTGCGGGCTGGTGTAGATGTTCGAGCTCACGTCGTCGAGCGCGTCGATGTAGGTGACCAGCGGAAGCTGCTCGACGAGCGTCTGGTAGCGCTGCTCGGCCTCTCGCCGCTCCGCCTCGGCTCGCTTGCGGACGTCGATGTCCTCGACGCTCGCGACGACGAGCTCGGGTCGCCCGTGCGCGTCGCGGACGAGCGCAACGTGCAGACGCACCCAGAACACGCTGCCGTCCTTGCGCACGTACCGCTTCTCGAGCTCGTACGAGTCGCGCTCGCCGGCGATCAGAGCCCGTAGCTGCCCGCCGCTCTGCTCGCGATCGCCGGGGTAGGTGAAGTCCTGGACGGCCATTCCCGTGAGCTCCGCACGCGTGTAGCCGAGCATCCGCTCGAGGGCGGGATTCGTGTCGACGAGCCGGCCGTCGAGGTCGGCGACGCCGAGGCCGACCGCGGCCGCCTCGAAGATCTCGCGGAAGCGACGGTCGCGGCCGAGCTCCTCGACCTGTTCCCAGTCCGTTCGCAGCTTCACCGCGGTTGTTATCGGCGTTCGGGGCGCGGAGATTGAGCGGCGTCGAGGAAGCCGCGCCTCGAGATCGCCATCCCTCGTGCGGGGGATCTTCTGCCCCGATCGGGTGAGAAAGCAGTAGGGTGAGCCCGAGGGGAGAGAATCGTGGGTGACATCCAGGTCACACTGATGGGTTCCGGGGGGGCGAACGACGACCGCCTCTGCGACGCGGTGAACCGCCTGGCAGGGCTGCTCCTGCCGGTGCTCGACATCCTCGAGGAGGAGTACCCGGAGTTCCAGTGGCGCGTCCGCCACCTGGAGCTCGGGGACGTCGTGCGCTAGCGCTAGCGCGAGTCCACCGCCGTGGGCTCGGAGCACAGCAGGAGTGTGCCGACCGCCGGGAGCGTCGCGATCTGCTGACCACTGACGAGCGCGACGAGCCGAAGCGGCTCCGCCACCTAGCAGAGCTCCAACGGACTCATGGCGGATCAGACTCGGCGGTGCGCCGTCGCCAGGAGGATTCGGCGCTCGGTGGCAGCAGGCAGCACATGAGCAGCTAGCTGCGTACGCGTATTCTGGTGCGGCCATGGCGGTTGAGCCGGGTCGTGAGGGGCATGGCCTGAGGTACGACTTCTTCATTTCGTATGCGCACGACGATCTCGAACGCGTCAGGCAGCTAGACCGAGCCCTTCGCGCCCTCCTGCGGCGGCCACTACGCCGGGCTGGCTTTCGGATCTTCCGGGACGAGACGGGGCTCGCTGCCGGCCACGATCTGACCGATCGCCTCCGCGCGACGCTACGTGAATCGGCCTGGCTGCTCGTCGTGCTGACTCGTGCGAGCGCTATGTCGCGATGGGTGGACCGGGAGATCGACTTCTGGTGTAACGAACTCGGTCGGGCTGATCGCTTGATCATCGTCCGCGCTGATCCTGATGTTGACCTTGAGTGGGACGACGAAGCGGGCCGGTTCCGCTCCTCGTCGTCCCTGCCACCGGCGCTTGTCGACGCGGTCACTGCTCAACCTTTGTACGTGGAAATGCCCCTTGGCTCTGTGCAGGATGCCGCGGTCCGAGTCGCGGCGGCCGTCCTCGGCCGCAGTCCCGAGGACGTCGCAGGCGCGGACCTTCGCCTCCACAGGCGTCGTAGGCGCCTCGCTGCCACAGCGAGTAGCGGGCTCGTGCTGCTCACGCTCGCGTCCATCGCCGCGACCGCATTGGCAGTTCGGTCCTCCCGGGAAGCACGCCGCAATGAAACTCGCGCCGTGGAGCAGGAACAGCGAGCCCTCGCGGACGCGCTCGCCGCCCGTGCACTCATCGAGGCCGAAGAGAGGCCCGACAAGGCGTTCGCTCTGGCCGTTGCGGCGCGGCGCCTAGTCCCCGACGGCGCAGGGGAGTCCGCGCTGCTGCAGCTCGTTGCAGGAACTGACTCCACCGATCGTTTCTTTCGGATCGATGCCGAGCCGACCACAGTGGCGGTGAGTCCGAGCGGTAGCTTCTACGCGATCGGCGACGCGAAGGGCGGACTCAGACTGGCTGAAATGGGTGAGCGTCCGGGCTCGGTCGCGGTTCAGCTCGGCGGCGTGGTCCCGCATCTCGACTTCATCGACGAGGACACGCTCTTGGCCGGAATCGGAGACCACCGCATCGTCGAGATCACCGTCGAGCCCGGGGGCTCGCTCTCGCGCGGCCCCGAGGTCTCCGTTCCGGCGCTCCAGGCATGGGCTCTGAATCGGGAGACCGGGACACTCGTCGTAGGCGGTAGCGACGAAGCCGGAGATGCTGTCGTCGCGCTCGTGCGCACAGGTTCCGACGGCCTTCGGGTGGATAGATCCACCACCGCCTTTGCGGCATCGCTCCCGACCGTGAACGCCCTAGCCATTGACGAGTCTGGCACCCACATTGCCGTGGCGCAACATCACGAGTTCGAAGTGCTGGACGCCTCGACGCTCCAGCCACCTGCTCGCGCGAGGCCAATGTCGCTTGAGGCGGAGGCGATCGCCTTTCGGGCGGATGGAGCAATCGTCGCTGCGGGCAACAAGGTCGGCAGTAACGCGAGGAACGGCGTGCTGGTGGTGCTCTCCCCGGACGGCATCGAGCTCGGCACCATCCACCTGGCGCAATCGGCCAACAACCTTGCCAGGTGCGACAAGCTGATGCTCTTCGGCACGAGAGCGGGAGAGTACGGCTGGGTGAGCGATCCACTCGAGGCGACACGCACGACAGGTGACCTGGCAGGGGAGGTGAGCGCCATATCGTGCACCGGCACCGGAGGTTTCGTGGCCGTGGCCGAGGGAGGCTTCGTCCATGTTCGCACAGCCTCACCCGCGACTGGGGCGACCGCATTTCCCGTCTACTTCAGCGACGATCCCCAACCCCTGCCGGAACGTCTGGCGAGCGCAGGTCTGAGCGCGGGACTTGATGGTCTGCGGGCCGAGAACGGTACCGTCGTACCTTTCACGCAGGGCGTGGAAGCCGAGATCGACACACTGCTCGCCGGCGTATCGCCGAGCCAGGCGAATTGTCTCTCTGTGGCGCTCGGGTCATTCGACTGGTACTGGTACGGCAGCGGCAATTCGGACTCCGAGGAGGAGCACCTGCTCGGTCGGTGTGGGCACACCGAGATCCGCGCACGCGGGGCGTTCGGTGAGCAGCTCGCGGCTTGGAGCGGTGACGAGAAGCTCTTTGATCTTGGCGCGACCGGCCTCGTCCCCGCAGCCGTTGCGTGGTCCTCGGACCGTAGTCGACTGTTCGTCGGGGGCAGCCTCGAGGGGATTCTCTATGAGGTCACCGACAAGGGTGAGCCACAAGAACTTCTCCGGCTACCGTCTCCTGGCTGGTTCTGGGCGGCGTCCTTCGTGGGCGACGGCGATGTACTGGTCACCGCGGTCGTGTTCCCACCAAGCTATTCGATGGAGGTAACACTGAACGTCATCGGAGGGCTCCCGCTCGAACGGTTGGCGTGCCGGATCGCGCAGGGCTCCCTGGACGGCACAGCCGCCGTCCGCCTACTCGACACCGCGGAAGCCGAGGCACTGGCATGCGACCCCCTGACATGACGCTTGGATGACGCTTGGCCCGACAGAGACATCGCGCTCCGGCGGGGGTCCATGTCACAGGACCTCGCGAAGGTCGCCGAACCGACCAGCACACTCAGCCGGGGACCCGGGTGGTTGATCCGCTCACGTTCGCCCCGCCGCGGGGCTGGACGTTCGGTCCGCTAGACCCGTTGAGGCGCCTGGGGGGAGAGCGGACGACGGGGCTCGAACCCGCGACCCTTGGCTTGGGAAGCCGGGCCACGGCCGATGACGTTCGATGACGAACGATGCCGAACGCTAGCAACCATGCGCGATTCCCGGGCAACCGCGCCCCGCTACCCCGCATCCCTCCATGAGCGGTTCCGGGGGCGTTTAGGCCAGGATTGGGCCACGGATTGCCAGCGCAGGCAACGCCACCGGGAGTGTGTCCGCCGCGCCGGGTACCCTCGCGGTCGTGCCCGAGGCCCCGGAGCTGTCCTCGCGCGAGCTGCTCGAGATCGCGTCGCGCGTCTGTACCGACAGGCAGCTCGAGGCGGTCGTCCTGTTCGAGGCCGGCTACAGCCTCAACCGGCTCGCCCGCACGCTCGGGGTCGACAAGAGCACGGTGCGCGGGCACTTGCAGGCGGCAACGGTGAAGATCGGCCGGGAGCTGCGCGCGGCGTGAGCAGGCTCGCGGCGAAGCTGCGTCAGGCCGAGCTCGACCGGGAGGCGGCCGAGAAGGTGCGCCAGGCGGTCGGCGAGGAGGAAGAGCCCGCGCCGAACCCGCGCGCGTTGCCGCTCGACCCGGACCGGCTGCGCGGGATCCCGGCCGTGGGCCGGCTCGCCGGCGGCAGCGCGATCCGCGGCAGCGACCCTGTGCGGGCGCTGCTCGCGAAAGAACGCCGCCGCCAGCGGGCCTGAGCGCCCCAGCCCTCCCGGCTACGAATAGGACGGGGTGGCGAGCCCCGAGCCTTCGACGCTCGTGACCGCCTCCGGCTTGCGGTTCGGCAGGAACGCGAGATAGCAGAGCGCCTGCACCCTCGCTGTCAGGCTGCCGCTGCCCGTCCAGTCGATCATCACCCGGAAGCGCGGGCCGCCGACCATGACCGGCAGCTCCTCCGAGCGCAAGAGGAAGATCACGTCCTCGTTCGTGCCACCCCCCGCCGACAGCGTGAGCGGGATGCACGGCACCTCGAGCAGCCTCGCCGGCCAGCGCGGCGAGACGAGCCCGCCCGCCGTGTCCTTCCAGTTCCAAAACCAGGCGGCCCGCCTCGGGTGCATGCAGAGCAGATCCGGCGGCAGCCCGAGCGCCTGGCTCGCCTGCGCGTAGGCGTCCATCAGCTTCGCCCACGCCTCCGGCTGCGTCGGGGTCGCGTCCGCGTACGAGACCACGGTGGCGCCGGTCACGTTCAACAACCCGAGCGTCTGCCCGTTCAGGCCGGTCCCCTGGATCAACTGCGAGTCGATCGCCTCCCCGAGCGCCTCCCCAAGCTCGCGGGAGAGCGCCACGTCCAGCCCGGGTAGCGAGCGGTCGAGTGCCTGCTGTGAGAGATCCACCTGGCCGGCGATCGTCGCGACCGGCGAGCTCGGCGGCGGGCTCTCGAAGTCGATGTCCGTCTCCGAGACCGCGTCCGCCTGCGCCGCCTGGACGGCGACGGTGGCGCCGGTCGTGAACCGGGGCGTCGACACGTCCATGCCGCTCTCCGGGAGCGGCGGCTGCGGCAGCGCCCCCGCCAGCGCAGCCGCGTTCCTGCAGCTCGTCGAGAACAAGTCCGCGATGTAGGCGGGCACCCCCGCGGGCACAAGCCCCCCGGCGCCGGGGTCGCCGGTAGTGACGTCGCGCGACTCGGCCAGCGCCCGAAGCCGCCGCTGCGCCGCCTCCACCCCGCCTTGCTCGCCTCCCTCGGTGCGGGAGGCCAGGGTGTCTCGGGCAGCCCGCCGACCCGCTGACCGGCGGAGACGAGCCGCTCCGCCCGCTTCTCCGTCAGATCCCGGAAGAAGCTGTGCGGCCCGAACGGCTGGTACGGGGAAGGCTCACGTACCGCGAGGCGCCCGCGCGCCGCCGCGGCCCGTGCCCGCAGCTCCGCGGCACGGCTACGCGCGTCCGTCTGCGGGTAGGCCGGAAACGGCGTCAGGCTCGCCTCGAACAGCTCGCCGACCTCGAGGATCGTCCGGTGCGGCTTCGCGCCCACGTCCTCCCAACGGTCTGAAGCCACCGTGAACGCGAACGAGCAGCCGGTGACGTGGCCGGAGCGGACGAGCTCGAGCGCGTCATCCGCCACCCGCGTC
>JBBILK010000013.1:14592-15837 GCA_037444965.1 Actinomycetota bacterium
GGAACGCCAACCCCCGCTCGTCCTCGTCCAGCTCGAGCGTGCCGGCGCTGCGCCGCGCGAGCACCGCCGACGAGTCGTGGTTCCAGAGCAAGAACGGATCGGAGCCCGCGCGGGCGAGCGCCCGCTTGAACGCGCCCGGCTCGATCGACTCCGTGAACAACCCGATGTCCGCGCTCTGACGGAACACCGCCGCGTGCCCCGAGACCTCGCGAGCGTCCCGCTCCGCCCGAAGCTCGACCGGCGCCGCAACCGTCCGCCGCTCCCCCGGCCCGTGAGCGCGTCTCAGCTCCTCGAGCCTCGTCAACGTCTTGGTAGTCATGCCTCAGCCCTCCTGCGCCGCAGAAGCCGCGAGAGCAGCCCCGGGCGCGTCTCTGTCACCGACGCCGCGTAGCGGCTCGCCAGGATCGCCTTCTCCCGCTCGTACGGGCAGCCCGGCCCGCAGTACCCGCCCGGCCGGTCCCGCCGGCACGAAGCGCAGCAAGCGAACGAACGAAGCGACACCCGCAAGTCACCCGGCGGCCCATGCTCCTCCAGCGGCACCGGGACGCCGCGGCCGCTACCGAGAACCCACGGCCCAGCCATCCCTCACCCCTTCGGGCCGCTCCACCCGAACCGGAGCCGCCGCCTTCGCCAACAACCCGAGTTGCTCACGCGGAAACCCCACCAACTCACCCGTCTTCAACTTCCACGTGCCGAGCCCGTACTGCTCGGCGATGCCGTGGAGGAGACGCGCCGGCACACGCAGCATCTCGGACGCCTCCTCCACCGACACCTGTCCATCGCCCCGGCGGGAGGGAGGAGCGGCCCCCCCGCCAGCCTCCGCCGCGAGCGCCACAACCTGCGGACGCTCAACCAGCCTCGACGCACGCGCCCTCGCGTAATCGGCGATCTGTTCCCGCTCCCACACCGGCCCGGCACGAAGGCGCGCGACCGGCTCCGGGAAGTCAGCCTGCCGCGCCCGCTTGACCAGCGCGCTCCTCGACAACCCGAGAAGCTCCGCCGCCTCGGCCACACCGACAAGCTCAGACCCCAACATAGGCGAAGACGTTGCCATTCCCGCCAACAGTACCCGACGCACCGGACACGTTGCCCACCCGGAAGACAACAACGTTGCCCGAACAGGCGACGTTGCCTGCCCCGACTACACTCGACACGTGCCCATCGTCCGAATCTGCGCCGAACCCGGCTGCGCCATCCTCCTCGAACCAGGACAGCGCCGCTGCCCCCGACACCGGCCGCTCAGCT
>JBBILK010000014.1:0-4070 GCA_037444965.1 Actinomycetota bacterium
ACTCTCGATGTGGGTCATTTCTGCAAATGTCTGCGAATGCTTTTCCGTGTCCTCACTGCTCCGCGCCGCTGAGAATTCAGGACCGCCGCCTCGTCGGTCGCACGGTGCGGTGTCCCGAATGCCGGCAATCGCTGCTCGTGGTCGCCGACGATCCGGACGTCGAAGGGGCGGTCCGCGCGTCACGGCGCCCGCTACGGTCTCCTCGCCTCGGGGGCGCGCATGCGCCTCTTCGAGGCGAGCCCGCAGTGCGGCTCCGCCGTCGCGCGCTACCTCGAGCTCGACGCCTCGACCCTCGCCCCGGAGGATCGCCCGCTGCTCGGGCTCCTGAGCCCTGCCTACCTCGCCGAGGGCGGGCTCGAGGCGGCGCTCGCCGAGGCACGCGACTTTGGCGCCGGGCTGCGCAAGCGCCTCGACCAGGCCGTGCGGCAGCGCGCCCTCCCGGGCCTTGGTCTCGAGCTCGGCCGCTGGGCGGTCGGGGAGGGGCAGGACGTCCTGCGGGACGAGACGCGCCGGGAGCTCGAGGCCGCCTGCCTCACCTTCGTCTTCCGCGTCCTCTTCCTCCTCTACGCGGAGAGCTCCGGCTACCTCCCGGTCGCCCAGGAGGCGTACCGCCGCGGCTCCCTCTTCCAGCTCGTGCGCGACGCCCACGAGCAGCAAGGCCGGCTCGATCCGCGCTCGACGGCGCTCCGGGACCGGCTGCTCGTGCTCGTACGGGCGATGCGCACCGGGAACGACGCCCTCGCCGTGCCCGCCTACGACGGCGACCTCTTCGCAGCGGATGGCTTCGAGGGCGCCGAGGTGCTCGAACGCGCGTCCCTGTCCGACGCTGCCGTCGGGCCGGCTCTCGTAATCACCGCGGGAGGTCGACGGGGGAGGGGGAGCGAGTAGCCTGTGCCTGGCCGTGCAGCTCGCGTACGAGCTGGACGCCAACGCGCTCCTGGGCCTCGGCCGGCCCTTGAACTCTGGGAACTCGGTCCGCTCCCGGGAGGCTGATGCAGGCAGGCCGCTAAGCTAGACTAAGGCGACTCACAACGTCGGGCGAGGCCTGCGTTGCCCGGAAGGAGCAGGGCCATGCAAGTGAACATGCACGAGGCGAAGACGCACCTCTCGCGGCTCGTCGAACGGGCAGCCGCGGGAGAGGAGGTGGTGATCGCGAAGGCCGGCAAGCCGGTCGCGAAGCTCGTCCCCGTCGACGGCGCCGAGCTCGGGCCGCGCACGCCGGGCGCGTGGAAGGGCAAGCTGTGGCTCGCCGAGGACTGGAACTCCGACGAGGTGAACGAGGAGATCGCGCGAGACTTCCACGAGAGCGAGATCTTCCCGCCGGAACGCGGGGAGTGAGGCTCCTCCTCGACACGCACGCGCTGCTCTGGTGGCTCGAGGAGCACCCGGCGCTGTCGCGCGCCGCCTACGCGGCGATCGCCGATCGTGAGACGACCGTTGCGGTCAGCGCCGCCTCGCTCTGGGAGATCTCGACCAAGAGGAATCTCGGCAAGCTGCGAACTCCGGTCGAGGACGTCGTCGGGAGTCTCGCCGCCAACCGGCTCGATGGGCTGCCGATCACACCCGACCACGCCTGGGCCGCAGGGCAGCTTCCTCTTCACCATCGTGACCCCTTCGACCGGATCCTGATCGCCCAGGCCCAGCTCGAGGGCTTGACGATCGTTACGCGGGACCCGAAGATCGCGCGCTACCAGGTCGCCATCCTTCCCGCCTGACGCTGACGAGCCGGCCCGACATCCTCGACAACCTCGACCGCAGCCACGCGGACGGGCTCGCCTACCTGGCCGGGGACATCCCGGCCGAACATCCCCTCTCGGTCGCCTCGAGCTACGTCGATCTCGGTGGACTCCATGCGCTCGCCCGGGTGACCGAGAACGGCGGGCGCGTGCGCCTGCTCCTCGGGGCCGTACCGGAGCCAGGGCTCGGCACCGAGAGCCCAGCCGCTCTGCTTCGAGCATCGCCTGCACCTGCTCGCCGGCGAGCGGGACTTCTCGCGGTTCCCGCCGAGCCGCGCCGCGAAGCGGCTCCAGGCCGTCGAGCGCTGGCTCTCCGGGACCGAGGTCGAGGTTCGCCGCTTCCCCGAGCGGTTTCTGCACGGTAAGGCCTACCTCTTCGGCACGCCCGACGATCCGCGAGCGGCCCTCGTCACCTCGGCGAACCCGACCGGGGCAGGGCTCGAGCGCAAACCTCGAGCTAGGACTCGTCGACTACAACGTCGCGCCCGGACGCGCGGCCCTCGACTGGTTCGAGCGGCTCTGGGAGGGGGCTGTGCCCTTCGGCGAGGAGCTGCGGGAGCTGCTCTTCCCGCCCGTCGGGCTCGTCGATCCCGCAACCTCGTCCTCCTCTTCGGCCGCCACGACAGGGCCTTCGGGCCGATCGGGACCCCGTCGCTGCGCCGGCTCTTCGTCCGAGCCGGCGCGGGCGAGCGCGACCCGGGCGCCCCGGCGTCTTCTTCGCGACGCGGACGACGCCGATGCCGGGAGCCCCGCGCGGTCACCGCTACTGGCGCTACGTCGAGCTCGAGCCGGAGAAGGAGGCCAGCGGACTGGTCGACTCGGACCTCGAGATGCTGCGCCGGATCGATCCAGCGATGGGTACGCAGGGGGAGCTCGAGAGCGTCGACCTCGAGGCAGCCTGGCGGCGAGCCCGCGAGGACATCGTCGCCGAGCACAACCGGCGGGCCGATCCGAGGACAGCGCAGGAGGCGATCGGGCCGGCCCAGCGCTTCGCCCTCGAGCTCCTGAGAGACCCTGCAGTCGTGCTGCCCGAAGGAGCAGAGCGGGCGGAGGCGGCGCTGCGCGTCGAGCGGAGCTCGGCCGTGCGACGGGCGCTGAACGAGATCTGGGCGGTCGCGCGCGAGGAGCGGATCTCGCGCAACGAGGCTGCCGCCCAGGTGATCAGGCTCGTGGAGCGACTCGGCCTGCAGCCGGTCGAGCTCGAGGACCTGCCGGAGCCGATCACCGAGGACGACCTCGGCGTCGTCTGTTGGCTGGCGGTGCTGGTGCCGGCCTAGGAGAGTGAAGCGTACGGAGTCTGGCCACCCGGCAACCTGCGTCGGCGCGTGGCAGCCTACGCGGACGTGCGCAGCCCGAGCTCCTTCGCGATCGGGCGCATCGCCTCGATGCAGAACGCGACGTGCTCGTCGAAGTCGACGCCGAGCTCCTCGGCGCCGCGGTAGACCTCGTCCCGGTGGACGCCGGCCGCGAACGACGGCTGCTTCAGCTTCTTGCGCACCGACTTCGGCTCCAGCGTCTCGATCCCGTCGGGGCGGACGTAGCCGCAGGCCGTGATGAAGCCGGCCAGCTCGTCGCACGCGAACAGCGCCTTCTTGAGCGGCGTGTCACGCGGGATGGCGAGATGCTCGGCGTGGGAGAGCACGGCCTCGACGAGCTCCTCGGGATACCCCTCCTCGCGGAGGATCGGCGCGCCGTCCTGGGGGTGCTTGTCGAGCGTGGGGTGGATCTCGTAGTCGAAGTCGTGCAGGAGCGCCGCCGCCCGCCAGAGCTCCTCGTCGCCGCCGAGCCGCCTCGCGTAGGCGCCGACGCAGGCCTCGACGGCGAGCGCATGCCTGAGCAGCGGCTCGCTCTTCGTGTACGCCGTGAGGGTCTGCCACGCTCTGTCGCGGGTCACGCGCATCGAGTGGGGTAGGATAGCCCGGCCCGCCCTCGAAGTCGCCCGCACTCGAAGCATTCGTGTCCCAGACGCTCGTCTCGGAGAGCCTGATGGAATCCTTCGTCATCGAGGGGGGCCAGCCGCTCAGCGGTAGGGTTCGCGCCGCGGGGAACAAGAACGCTGCGCTGCCGATCATCGCCGCCTGCCTGCTCACGGACGAGCCGGTGACGCTCACGAACGTGCCGAGCATCCTGGACGTGGAGACGATGCTCGAGCTCGTGCGCGACCTCGGGGTCGCGATCGAATCCTCGGGCCGCGGCGAGCTGCGCATCCACGCCGCCGAGACGCCCCGCCACGAGCTCGACGAGGAGCTCTGCCGGAAGATCCGGGCCTCGGTTCTCCTCGCCGGCCCTCTGCTCGCCCGGGTCGGCCGCGCGGTCGTGCCGCCGCCGGGAGGC
>JBBILK010000014.1:4089-11781 GCA_037444965.1 Actinomycetota bacterium
CCGGCGGCGGCTGGACGTCCACGTGGACGCGTTCGAGAAGCTCGGTGCGCGGGTCAGCGTCGACCGCGGCTACGTGATGGAGGCCCATGGCCTCACGGGCACGGCGATCTTCCTGGAAGAGGCCTCGGTGACCGGCACCGAGAACGCGATCATGGCGGCCGTGCTCGCGAGGGGCGAGACGGTGATCACCAACGCCGCGTCCGAGCCGCACGTGCAGGACCTCTGCCGCTTCCTCGTCGCGCTCGGCGCCGAGATCGACGGGATCGGGACGAACGTGCTGCGCATCACGGGCGTCGACCGGCTCCACGGGGGCGACTGGCGCATCTGTCCCGACCACATCGAGGTCGCGAGCTTCGTCGGTCTCGGCGCGGTCACTCCCGGCGAGATCCTGATCGAGGACGTCGTGCCCGAGCATCTGTGCGCGATCTGGCCCGGCTTCGAACGGCTCGGGGTCCGCTGGGAGATCGACGGCTCGACCATCCGCGTGCCCGACGGGCAGGAGCTCGTCGTCCAGGACGATCTCGGGGCGCAGATCCCGAAGATCGAGGACGGCCCCTGGCCCGCCTTCCCCGCCGACCTGACCTCGATCGCGCTCGCGGTCGCGACGCAGGCGCGCGGAACGGTGCTGATCTTCGAGAAGCTGTTCGAGAACCGCCTCTTCTTCGTCGACAAGCTCGTCAACATGGGCGCCCGGATCATCCTTTGCGATCCTCACCGCGCCGTCGTGAACGGGCCCGCGAGGCTGTACGGCGAGCGCATGGAGAGCCCCGACATCCGCGCCGGGATGGCGATGCTGCTCGCGAGCCTGTGCGCCGAAGGTCGTTCCACGATCGGCAACGTCGGCCAGATCGACCGCGGCTACGAGCGGATCGACGAGCGCCTGCGGGCGCTCGGCGCGCGGATCGAGCGCGTCGAGGGCTGACGCCTACGAGAGCCCGAGCGCGCGCCCGAGCGGGCCGCGCTCGAAGCCGAACCGCCCCACGAGCTCGCGGGCCCGGTCGCGCTCGCCCGCCCCGATCCGGCACTGGGCCTCCTCGTAGGGCATCTCCATCGAGCGATAGAGGTCGGCGGCCTGCGCCAGCAGCGCCGTATCCGACCGAAGCGTGCCGGCCGCCTCGAGTCGCCGGGCCTCCCAGAGCGGCGCAGAGAAGCTCTCGCCGAGGCCTTCGAGCAACCGCTCGACCTGCTCCCGAGGAAGCAGCCTGGCAGCGTTGGGGAGCACGCGAAGCCACTGCTCCCTGGCGGACGTTGCAGCGACGATCTCGTACGCCTCGCGGCAGGCCTGGCGCGCGGCGGCGAAGTTCCCGCGGGCCTGCTCGAAGTCGGCGACGATGTCGAGGAGCTGGGCGAAGAACTCCGCCCCGCCGAGACCACGCCCGAGCGGGACGACCTCCTCGAGGAGCTCCCGAGCCTGTTCGTAGTCGCCCCGCCGGACACGCACCTCGGCGAGCGTCATGCCCGCGTTCACGATCCCGGGCGCTCCGAGCACGCCCCTGTGCTCCGCCAGTATCTCGACCACTACTGCTTCGGCCTCCTCGAGGCGGCCGAGCTGCATCAGCGAGCCCGCCTGGTTGCTCGCGATGAAGAACTCGAACTGCGGTGCGCCGAGCCGGTGCATCACCTCTCGCCCCTTGCGGTCGACCTCGACGGCCTCCGCGTGCGTTCCGATCTCCGACAGTGCAGAGCCGAGGTTGACGTAGGCGCGGCCGATCGCCTCGGGGTCTCCCGACCGGTGCGCGAGCTCGAGCGACTCCCTGACGAGCTCGAGACCCTCCGGGTCGCCCCCGAAGACACGGGCCGAGCCCAGCGTGTTGAGGAGATGCGAGCGCAGACCGTCGAGCTCGAGCTCGCCTGCCAGCTCGAGCCCCCGCTCGGCGAGGTCGACCGCCTCCTCGATCTGCCCCTCGAGCATGCGTAGGGTGGAGGCCCACGTGTACGCCTGTACCAGCTCCGGCGAAGGGCCGAGCCCGGCGAGCATGGCGATCGCGCGCTCGAGCGCCTGCCCAGCGCGCTCCGACTCGCCCGTGATCCAGTACACGCGCCCGAGCACGGCCAGTGCCGAGCCGGCACGGGCCGGCTGGCCGATTCCCTGCCAGCCTTCGGTCGCTTCGACGAGGGCCGTGCGCGCCGCTGCCGGGTCGCCAGCGAGGAGAGCAGCCGATCCGAGCTTCATGAGCAGATCGAGGCGACCTCCCTCGTCTCCGTCGCCCCACAGGCGAAGCGCGGTCTCGTAGCGCCGTTTCGCCTCGACGAAGCCCAGACGCTCGCGGGCGAGGTCGCCGGCAGCGACCGCTGTCCGGCGCGCGTCCTCGGTCGCGTCGGCCCGGGCGTAGTGCTCGGCGAGCAGCTCGAGCAGGCCGGGATCTTCGCCGGCCTGCTCCTCGAGCGTCTTCGCCACCTTGAGGTGCAGCTCGCGCCGGCTCCGAAGCAGCAGGGTCTCATACGCGACTTCCTGGATCAGCGCATGCTTGAAGCTCCACTGGCCGGGCCGCTCCATCGTCAGGAGCTGGGCCCTGGCGAGCTCGGCGAGCGGCTCGTCAAGGTCGCCTCCGCCGACGATTCGCTCGAGGTGGTCGGTCGGGAACGCCCGGCCGAGCACGGCCGCGTGCTGCAAGAGGCCGCGGGAGGTCGGATCGAGGCGGTCGAGGCGGGCGAGAATGGTGCCCTGCACCGTGTCGGGGATCTCGAGCTCGACCCTCGCGAGCACGGCACGCCCGTCGACGACCGCGAGCGACCCGAGCTCGAGCAGCGCCTGGAGCAGCTCCTCGATGAAGAACGGATTCCCTTCGGCACGCCCCGCGATCAGGCGCTCCAGGTCGGCCGGGAGCTGCCCGACGCCGAGGAAGCCCCGGGCCAGCGCGACGCTTTCCTCGGCCGTGAGCGGCTCGAGACGGATCCCGGTGTGGCTCGCGCGCAGCTCGGACGCGCCGTGAGGCTGGAAGCCGGGGCGGTGGAGCAGAACGAGCATGATCGGCACGCCGCCCAGCTGCTCGAGCAGGAACGCGAGCAGGTCGCGGGACGACTCGTCGGCCCAGTGGACGTCGTCGAGCGCGACGAGCAGCGGCTGCCTGCGCGCGGCGACGACGAGGAGCTGCCAGACCCCGGCGAAGACCTGGCGCATGCGCTGCTCGTCCGCCATCCGCACGACCGGCGGAGCGCCGGAGAGACCGAGGAAGGCGGCGAGCAGGAGCGCGTCCTCGCGATCGAGCTCGAGCGCCTCGCCGCGCTGTTCGAGCTCGTCCGCGCTGGTCGGGAGACCCCCGAGGACTCGCTCGACGAGAGTGAGGAACGGGCCGAACGGGCGGCCGGCCGAGCACGAGATGCGGATGTCGAGCCCGTCCGATCTCGGCGGAAGCTCGGCGAGCAGCCGCGACTTGCCGACTCCCGGCTCGCCGGCGATCGAGACGACGTGCGTGTTGCCCTTGCGGACGCTCGACCAGAGCAGGTCGAGCAGAGCCAGCTCGTCGCGCCGGCCGACGAAGGGTGCGAGCCGGCGCAGCTCGGCCGCTCGCTCGCCGGTGATCCGGTACGCCTCCACCCGTTGCGTCCTGCCCTTCACCTCGAGCTCGCCGACCGGCTCGCTCTCGAAACGCTCCCTGACCTGCCGCCACGTCGAGGCGGCGACGAGGAGCTCTCCCGGGCCGGCCGCCTGCTGGAGGCGGGCCGCGGTGTTGACGGTGTCGCCCATGACCCCGGTCTGCGAGCCGTCGCCGACCGCGCCCGCGACCACGAGGCCGGTGTTGACGCCGACCCGGAGCTCGAGCGCGTCAGAGCGGCGCCGCACCGCGTCGAGCATCCCGAGGCCGCACTCGACGGCACGATAGGGGTCGTCCTCGTGGGCGACCGGAGCTCCGAAGACGGCCACGACGGCGTCGCCGATGAACTTCTCGACCGCTCCCTCTCGGCGCTCGACCTGCTCGGTGAGCTCCGAGAACGTATCGGCCATGAGGGCGCGGAGCTCCTCGGGATCGAGGTGTTCGGCGAGGGTCGAGAAGCCGACGAGGTCGGCGAAGAGGACGGTTACGCGCCGACGCTCGCCGGGCAGCGGAGCGGGTGCCGCTGCGGGAGCGGCCGGCCCGAGCGGCGTGCCGCAGGTGCCGCAGAAGCGGAACTCGGGCGGGTTCTCGGCGCCGCAGGCAGGGCATGCCGCTGTGAGCGGCTGCCCACACGAGCCGCAGAACCTCGCTCCGACCGGATTCCCGAAGCCGCACGCCTGGCAATCCATCCGGGCAATGGTAGGGTCCGTCCGTCATGAGGCGTCGTTCCGGCGAGGGGACGCCGCTCCGGATCCGCCTCGCGGCGGGCGGAACCGGGCGTGCGCGCCTGCTGACCGGCGTCCCCGTGCTGGAGGGACTGCTCACGCAGCTCGCCCGGACGGCGGAGTTCGACCTCGAGCTCGAGACGGCGGGAAGCGGGGGAGAGGCCGAGGCCGACGCGATCGGCCGCGCGCTCGGCGAGGCGCTCGCGGAGCTGCTCGACCGTCCCGGCGCCGCCGGGCTCGGCAGCGCGACCGCACCCGCCGACGAGGCGCTCGCCCAGGTCTCGGTGGAGGCGTCCGGGCGGCCGCTCCTCGTCTCGAACGTCGACCTGACCGCCGCCCATCTCGAAGGCATCCGGGGCGACCTGCTCCAGGGGCTGCTCGAGAGCATGGCCGAGGCGGCCGGTCTGACGCTCCACATCCGGCTCCTCCACGGCGAGGACACGCAGCACGTGCTCGATGCGATCGGCAAGGCGCTGGGGCTCGCTCTCGCCCAGGCGTGCGCGATGCGCTAGCGGAGAAACGCCTCCAGGCGCTCCAGCGCGGGCTCGAGCACGGAGCGCTCGGCCGCGTAGCAGATGCGCAGCGAGCCCTCTCCGCCGGCGCCGAAGGCGCTGCCGGGCGCGAGCCCGACCTTCTGCTCGAGCAGCAGGCGGCGGCAGAACCCGAACGAGTCGGCCAGGCCGTCGATCCGCGGGAAGAGGTAGAAGGCGCCCTCCGGCTCGGGCACCGTCACCCCTGGTATCGCCCGCAGCGCCTCCAGGCAGAGGTCGCGGTTCTCCCGCAGCTCCGCGACCATCTCGCGCACCCAGGGCTCGCCGTGCGCGAGCGCGGCCTCTGCAGCCTTCTGGGCGAAGCTGGCCGCGTGCGAGACGACGTACTCGTTCAGCTCCGCGGCCTTACGGCCGACGTCCCCGCGGGCGACTAGCCAGCCGACCCGCCAGCCGGTCATGCAGTACGTCTTCGAGAACGACTCGTCACGATCACGGCGTCGTCGCGGGTCGCGAGCCGCAGAATCGACGGGGCCGGCTCGCCGGGCCACGTTCCCCCGTACCAGAGCCGCTCGTAGACCTCGTCGGCGAGGAGCCAGAGGCTGTGGCGCCGCGTGAAGTCGAGCAGCTGCGCCTGCTCGTCGACGGTCGCCACCCAGCCGAGCGGGTTGGAGGGCGAGGTCGCGAGCAACAGTCTCGTGCGCGGAGTGACGGCGGCCTCGAGCGCTTCGAGATCGAGCGCGTAGCGGCCACCGGCCAGCGGGAGCGCGACCTCGCGGAGCGTCGCGTTCGCCATCCTCACCATCGCCGGCCCGTTCGGCCACACGGGGGTCAGCACGATCGCCTCGTCACCCGGGTCGAGCACCGAGCGGATCGCCATGTGGAGGGCCTGGACGCCCGAGGCGGTGACGACGATCTCGCTCCCGGGGTCGAGCTCGACGCCGTGGAGCTCCGCGTACTTGGCGGCGATCGCCCGCCGCAGCGTGGGGAGGCCCGCGTTCTCCGAGTAGAACGTGTACCCGTCCGCAAGAGCCTGCGCGGCGGCCTGCTTGATGAAATCGGGGGTCGGCAGGTTCGACTCGCCGAAGTAGAGGCGGTAAACGCCGTCCATCCCCATCGCTTCCTCGGCGAGCTCACGGATGCGCGAGTACTCGACGCGGGAGAGGGAGTCGGCAATCTCGGGCACCGCGCCGCTACCCTAGCGCGGCCCGGTGCCTTCCCACCGTAGGAGGTGATGCGTGTGGCCGATCTCGCCGCCCATCCGTACATCCCGAGCTCCGCGCCCGGCACCAGCGCCGCGATGCTCGCGGAGCTCGGCCTCGCCGACCTCGACGAGCTGTTCGAGGCGATCCCCGCCCGCCTGCGGACGCAGGACACGCTCGAGCTGCCGCCGTCGCTCGCGGCCGAGGCCGACCTCCGCCGCTTCTTCCGCGAGGCGCTCGCCGCGAACCGGTCGTGCGAGGAGACGCTCTCGTTCCTCGGCGGGGGCTGCTGGCAGCACCACGTGCCCGCGGTCTGCGACGAGATCGCCTCCCGCGGGGAGCTGTACACCGCCTTCTTCGGCCTCGGTCCCGGATCGACCTACGGGGCCTACCAGGCGCTGTTCGAGTACCAGAGCCTGATGGCCGAGCTCGTCGGGCTCGAGATCAGCACCGTCCCGACGTACGACTGGGGCTGGGCCGCGAGCGTCGCGCTGCTCATGGCCGTGCGAGCGACCGGCCGCGAGCGGGTGCTCGTCGCGCGCAGCGCCGGTCCGCAGCGCCGGAGCCAGATCGCGACCCGGATGCCGGACGCGGTCGAGCTCGTCGAGATCCCGTTCGCCGGGGACACCGGACTGCTCTCCGTGGACGCGCTCGGCGCCGCCCTCGACGGCGCGGCGGCGCTGTACGTCGAGGTGCCGAGCTACCTCGGCGTCGTCGAGACGCGGATCCGCTCGATTGCCGAGCGCGTTGACGCCAGCGGGGCACTGCTCGTCGTCGGCGCCGACCCGACCTCGCTCGGAGTGATCGCCTCGCCCGGCAGCTACGGCGCCGCGCTCGCGTGCGGCGATCTCCAGCCCCTCGGCTCCCACATGTGCTTCGGTGGCGCCTCGGCCGGCTTCCTCTCGACCCGGCTCGACGAGCGGCTCGTGAGCGAGCTGCCCGCGATCTTCATCGCCGCCTTCCCGCCCGACCGCGAGGGCGAGCACGAGTTCTTCTGGGGGAACTTCGAGCAAACGTCGTACGAGACACGCGGCACCGCGACCGACTTCACGGGCTGCAGCTCGGCGCTCACCGGCATCATCGCGGCGACGTACCTGGCCGTGATGGGCCCGCACGGCATGCGTGAGCTCGGCGAGGGTCTCCTGCGGCGCCGCGCGTACCTCGCCGAACGGCTGCGGGCGGTGCCCGGTCTCGTCGCCGACCGCCTGCAGGCTCCCGGCTTCAAGGAGCTCGTCGTCGACTTCGGCGGCAGCGGAGCCACGGTGGAGGAGGTGAACGCCCGCCTGCTCGAGCACGGCATCTTCGGCGGCGCCTCGCTCGCCCGCGACTACCCGGAGCTCGGCGAGAGCGCGCTCTACTGCGTGACCGAGCTCCACACCCGGGACGACATCGACAGGCTCGCGGCCGCGCTCGAGGAAGTGCTGCGATGACCGCCAGGGAGCACTTCCACGCGGCGGCCTGGCAGGAGCCGCTCCTGCACGAGCTCGGCTCGCCGGGCGAGCGGGGGATCCTCCTTCCGGGCTTCGACGGTGGCAGCGCGGCAATCGAGGCCATCCCAGAGGATCTCCGCCGCCCGCAAGCTCCAACGCTCCCCGAGATCGCCCAGCCGCAGGTCGTACGGCACTTCACCCGCCTCTCGCAGATGTCGCTCGGGAACAACGTCGCGCTCGACATGACGGCCGCGACGACGACGCCGAAGTACGTGCCCGTGGTCGGCGAGCTGATCGCCCGCTCGCCGCAG
>JBBILK010000014.1:11791-15627 GCA_037444965.1 Actinomycetota bacterium
CCGCCCAGCCGGACGGGTCGGTGCAGGGCGTGCTCCGGCTGCTCTACGAGCTCGTGCAGTGCCTGAAGGCGCTCTCGGGGATGGACGAGTTCTCGCTGCACGGGCTCGGCGGCGCGCACGGGATCTTCGGCGGCGTGCTCGTGATGCGGGCCTACCACGCGAGCCGAGGCGACTCGGAACGGGACGAGGTGATCTCGACGTTCGCCTCCCACCCCACGAATCCGTCGACGGCGGCGGCGCTCGGCTACCGGGTGATCGAGATCGTGCCCGGGCCGGGCGGGTACGCGGAGGTCGAAGCCGTCAGGGCGGCGGTGTCGGAGCGAACCGCCGGGCTGCTCGTCAACAACCCGGAGGACACGGGAGTCTTCAACCCCGAGATCGACAAGCTCGCGGCGATCGTCCACGACGCCGGCGGCCTCTGCGGGTTCGACCAGGCGAACGCGAACGCGACGCTCGGGCTCTCGCGGGCCCGCGACTGCGGCTTCGACTTCTGCCAGTTCAACCTCCACAAGACGTTCGGGGCCCCGATCTCGCTCTACGGGCCGGCCGTGGGCGCGCTCGGCGTGACGTCGGAGCTCGCCCGCTTCCTGCCGGTGCCGGTGATCGTCCGCGACGGCGACGCCTACCGCCGCGACTTCGGCCGCCCGGAGAGCGTCGGGCGGATCGCCGGCTACCTCGGGAACGTGCCCTCGCTCGTCAAGGCGTACGCCTGGATCCGCGCCGTCGGGCCCGAGCGCATCGCCGACGTCGCCCGCTACGCGGTACTGAACAACAACTACGTCCACGCGAAGCTCGGGCGGGTCGCCGGGATCACGACCGCCGTCCCCGGCAATCCGGAGCGGCGTCTCGACGTCGTCCGCTACAGCCTCGAGCGGCTGAAGGAAGAGACGGGGATCGGGACGGAGGAGGTGCGCGACCGCATCGTCGACTACGGCCTTCCCGGCCACTGGATGAGCCACCATCCGGTGACGACGCGCGAGCCGTTCACGCTCGAGCCGACCGAGAGCTTCTCGAGAAGCGAGCTCGACGAGGTCGCCGCCGTCTACGAGCGGGTGGTCGAGGAGGCGCGGACCGAGCCGGGGACGGTGCAAACGGCGCCCCACCGCGGCCCGGTCGCGCGCATGCGGGCCGATCTCGTGGAATCGGACTGGCCGCCCAGGGCGAGCTGGCAGCTGCTCGCCGAGGGAGGCTGACGGGAGGGAGCTCCTCGGACTCCACCGCCGGGAACGACCCTCGCCGCCCGCTGTCGCCGTAGCACACCCATCCGGGGAGGGAGAAGCGGAGAGACCCGCACCTACACTGGAGGGGTGGATGTGATCGCGAGCCACTCGAACACGGACTTCGACGCCTTCGCGTCGATGCTCGCCTGCCGGCGGCTCTACCCGGGGGCGTTCGTCGCGCTCTCCGGCTCGCTGAACCGCAACGTCCGGGACTTCTACCGGCTCCATGCGGACGAGCTCGAGCTCGTCGATGCTTCCCGCCTCGACCTCGGCGCGGTCACGCGGCTGATCGCGGTCGAGGTCACCGACCCGTCGCGGCTCGGGGAGCTCGAGGTGCTCGTCGGCCGTCCCGGCGTGGAGGTCGCGCTCTTCGACCACCACGCCGGGGCGCCGCCCGCATGGCTGCCCGGCGAGAGCGCCGTCCTCTCGGAGGACGGCGCGCTGACGACGACGCTCGTCGCGATCCTCGCGGAGCGCGAGCTCGCGGTGACGCCGCTCGAGGCGACCGTGTTCGCGCTCGGCATCCACGAGGACACCGGCTCGCTCACGTACCCCACCTCGACGCTGCGCGACGCCGAGGCGCTCGCCTGGTGCCTGCGTCACGGGGCCGTGCAGGAGATGATCGCCAAGTACCTGCACTCGCCGCTGGCGGATGAGGAGCGGGCGCTCCTCGATGCCCTGCTCGCCCGCGTCGAGCCGGTCGAGGTTCACGGGCTCGAGGTGCTCGTCGCGGCCGTGCACTGGCCGGTGTACGTCGACGGCGTCTCCAACCTCGCCCACAAGATCCTCGACGTCACGGACTGCAGCGCGCTGGTCTGCCTGGTCGAGATGGAAGGACGGGTGGTCTGCGTCGTCCGCAGCAGGACGCCCGACTTCGACGCCGCCGTCCTCGCTCGCGCGCTCGGCGGCGGGGGGCACCCGCAGGCGGCCTCGGCCACGTTCCACGGGGCGCTCGTCGGGGCCCGCTCGCGCGTGCTGGATGCGCTCGAGGAGGCGGTCCGCCGGCCTCCGACCGCCGGAGAGATCATGTCGCGCCCGGCGAGGTTCGTGTCGCCCGGCGACTCGGTCGCGCACGCGATGGCGCTCTGCCAGCGCCATCGGCAGAGCGGGATCCAGGTCGGCGGCCGCAAGAGCCTCGTCGGCATCGTCAGCCGCGAGGATCTGGACAAGGCGATCGGTCACGGCCTCTCGCACGCCCCCGTCAAGGCCGTCATGAGCTCCGACGTGATCACCTGTGCCGAGGACACGGAGCTCGCCGAGCTCCATCGCCTGCTCGCGGTCTCGCATGCCGGGCGAGTGCCGGTGCTCAGGGACGGGGAGGTCGTCGGCGTCGTCACCCGCGGAGACCTCCTGCGCGCGCTCGGGGAGCCTGTCGCTGAGGCAGCCGTCGAGCCCGGAGCGCCCGACCTCGCCCGGCGGCTGCTCGCGCTCCCCGGCATGGAGCGGGTCTTCGAGGCCATCCAGGCCGTCAGCGTTCCCTACGAGGGCGTCTACCTGGTCGGGGGCACGGTCCGCGACATCCTGCTCGGCGAGGAGAGCTTCGACGTCGACATCGCCGTCGAGGGAGACGGGATCGCCCTCGGGCGGGCGCTCGCGAAGGCGCTCGGCGGTCGTGCCGTGCCGCACCAGAAGTTCGGGACGGCAGTGGTCAAGTGGGACGGCGGCCGCCTCGACGTCGCCACCACGCGCACCGAGTTCTACGACCAGCCCGGCTCGCTGCCAGCGGTCGAACAGGCCTCGATCCGCCAGGATCTGCACCGGCGGGACTTCACGATCAACGCGATGGCGGTCTCGCTCAAGGGCGAGGACTTCGGCCGCCTCGTCGATCCCTTCGGAGGTCTGCTCGACCTCGAGAAGGGCGTCGTCCGCGTTCTCCACAACGTCTCGTTCATCGACGACCCGACCAGGATCTTCCGGGCGATCCGGTACGAGAGCCGCTACGGATTCCGGATGGACGGCCACACCGTCGCGCTCGCCCGCGCCTGCATCGAGATGGGCCTCGTCGGCGAGCTCTCCTCGGCCCGGCTACGCGACGAGCTCGTCGCGCTGCTCAGCGAGGCCGACGTCTCCGACTCCGTGCTTCGTCTCGGCGATCTCGGGCTCGCGGCGGCGATCCAGCCGCACCTGTCGGCCGACCGCGAGACGGTGGAGCTCCTGCGGCGCGCGGACGAGCTGCGCGAGCGCTACGCGCCGGAGGTGCCGGCCTGGCGCCTTCGCCTGGCCGTGCTGGCACGCCGGGTGACGTCGGACGAGCTCTACGAGTGGTTCGGGCGGCTCAAGGTGCGGCGGCGGGAGGCCGATCTCGTCGTGGATGCCGTGACCGTTGCGCCGAAGCTCGTCGACCGGCTGGCGGACGTCGAATCGCCGTCGGAGGCCCACCGGGTGATCAAGCCGCACGATCCGGACGGCGCGCTCCTCGCCCTCGCCGTGGCCGCTCCCGGCCCCGGGGCGAACTGGCTGCGCCGCTACTTCGAGCAGCTGCGAGCCGTTCGCCTCGAGATCTCGGGCAGTGACCTCGCCGCGCTCGGGGTCGGCGAGTCGCCACGCGTCGGACGGGTGCTGACCGAGCTGCTGCAACGGAGGCTGAACGGCGACCTCGCCGCCGGCCGCGAGGCC
>JBBILK010000015.1:0-15275 GCA_037444965.1 Actinomycetota bacterium
ACGGCCACGCAATGATAGAAAGCCGCCATGGCCGATGTTCTCGTCTTCGGCGACTCGAAGTACCCGTCGCTCCGGCACGAGGTGCCGCTCCCGCTTCCCGACCCGATCGTCTACCTCGAGGTGGACGGGCGCCGCGTGATCGTGGCCGGCTCGCTCGACGTACCCCGCATGCAGGCGCTCGGCGGCTACGACGTCCTCTCGTTCGAGGAGCTCGGTCTGAACGAGCTGCTCGCGGACGGGATGGCGTTGCCCGAGGCGTTTCGCGAGCTGACCGCCCGCGCGTGTGCGCGACTCGGGCTCCGGGCCGCCGCCGTGCCCTCCGATTTCCCGCTCGAGCTCGCGGACCTCCTACGCGCCCGCGGCGTCGAGCTCTCACCCGACGGGGCGCTGTTCGACCTGCGGCGCCGGACGAAGACGCCGCAGCAGGTCGCGGGCATCCGGAGGGCGCAGCGGGCGGCGGAGAGGGCGATGGAGCTCGTGCGCCGGCGTCTTCGCGAAGGCGGCGACCTGACCGCGGAGGGGCTGCGCGCAGAGGCTCGCCGGGTTTTCGTCGAGAACGGTGCCGTCCCCCACGACATGCTCGTGATCGCAGCCGGTGGTCATGGGGCCGATCCGCACGACGAGGGCGCCGGGCCGATCCCGGCGGGTGTCCCGATCGTCGTCGACATCTTCCCCCGTGATCTGGAGTCCGGCTGCTGGGGGGACATCACGCGCACGTTCTGTATCGGGGAGCCGCCGGCCGAGCTCGCCGAATGGCACCGCCTCGTCCGTGAGGCGCAGCAGCGGGCGACCGAGGCCGTCAGGCCCGGGATCTCGGGCGGTGAGCCGTACGCGGTCGCCTGCGAGGTCCTCGAGGCGGCGGGTTACGCGACCCGGCGCACGAGCGCGCCGGGAGAGGTGCTCGAGGAAGGCTTCGTCCACTACCTCGGCCACGGCCTCGGGCTCGATCTCCACGAGGCGCCGACGCTCGACGAGGGGGGCGAGGTGCTCGTGCCCGGCGACGTGATCACGATCGAGCCGGGCCTCTACCGGCCCGGCTTCGGCGGCTGCCGGATCGAGGACGTCGTGCTCGTGACGGAGGACGGCTGCGAGCTGATCACCGACTTCCCCTACGATCTCGTTCCGTAGATGGAGCTGGCGTACACGATCAGCGGCGACGGCCCGGAGACGCTCGTCCTCGTCAACGGCCTGGCCGACACGAAAGAGACCTGGGAGCTCCAGCTCCCCGCCTTCGCCGAGCGCTACCGGGTCGTCGCCTACGACAACCGGGGCGTCGGCGAGTCCCCGACGCCGCCGGGCCCGTACACGACCCGCGAGCTGGCCGGCGACCTCGCCGAGCTCGTCGACGGGCTCGGCCTCGAGCGCTTCCACGTCCTCGGCGTCTCGATGGGCGGGATGATCGCGCAGGAGTACGCGATCGCGCACGCCGACCGGCTGCTCTCGGCCTCGTTCTGCTGCACGTACTCGTACCCGGGGCCGTTCTGCCTGCGCATGTTCTCGTGCTGGCGCGACCTGGTGCCCGAGCTCGGCGTCGGCTTCACGCAGCGAGAGGTTCTGCTGTGGGCGTTCACGACCGACTTCTTCGAGCAGCGGACGGCGGAGCTCGAGGAGATCGAGGCGCTGATGGCTGCGAACCCGCAGCCGCCCGAGGGGTACCTCGCCCAGCTCTCCTCGATCGAGACTCACGACACGCGCGGGCGCCTGTCGGCGGTGACCTGCCCGGCGATGACGCTCGTAGGCGAGGAGGACATCCTCATCTACCCGAAGCTCTCGCGCCGCCTGCACGAGGAGCTGCCGAGCTCGACCTGGGTCGAGGTGCCGGGAGGCCACGCGTGCCTCTGGGAGTACCCGGAGGAGTTCAACCAGGCGGTGCTCGAGTTCCTCGCCGGGGTCGGCGCCCGCCCTTCCTAGCGGCGCAACCGTCCGAGGCGGCGCAGCAGGACGTCGTCCGCCTCGCGCAGGCCCATCAGGCCGTTCGGCCGGCGGTAGAGGACGACGAGGATCAGGAGCGCGACGACGATCTGGGTGATTCCCGGGACCTCGACCTTCTCCTCGAGCCGCCGCATGACCTCGAACACCGCCGTGACGGTGAAGGCGCCGACGACGGCGCCCGAGACGGAGCCGAGGCCGCCGACGACGAGCATCGCGAGCAGGTTGAACGTCAGGGCGAAGAAGAACTGCTTCGGGCCGAAGGCGATGTTGTATTGCGCCCAGAGGCCGCCGCCCACCCCCATGATCGCGCCGGAGAGCGTCCACGCCCAGAAGCGCAGCCGTACGACGTCGGCGCCCAGCGCCTCGGCGGCGACCGCGTCGGTGCGGCTCGAGCGGAGCTCGAGGCCGCGGTCGGACTCGCGGAACGCGCGGCAGACCGCGATCGCGACGACGGCGAAGCCGAGCGCCCACCACACGGTGGTTGCCTGCGGGATCCCGAAGATGCCGGTGGCGCCGCGGGTTACCTCCTCCCAGTTGTCGAAGACGACGAAGAAGATGAACAGCACGCCGATCGTCGCCATCGCCATCGCGCTCTCCTGCATGCGCGCGAGGACGAGCCCGATCACGGCGGCGAGGAGCGCGCCGACCGCTCCGGCGATCAGGACAGCCGGGATGAACGAGACGGTGTTGTCGCCGAGGAAGCCGGGCAGGGCGGGGAGGATGTCGTTCTTGATCGCGGGCGGGATCGTCAGGATCGCTGCGACGTAGGCACCGACGCCCATGAAGCCGACATGCCCGAAGCTGACGATGCCCGAGTTCCCCGAGAACGACTGGATCGCCAGCACGAGCACGAGGGAGATCATGAAGTTGACGATCACGCGCAGGTCGGCAGGGCTCGCGAGCGCGTTGCCGAGCACTGCGACGAGCGTCAGCGGCACGGCGAAGAGGAGCGTTCCCCGCAGCGTCCGGATTCCGGGCCCCCGCGTCATCTCGCCTCCGCCGGGCGCGTGAGGAGACCCTCGGGCCTGAAGTAGAGGATCGCGATCACGATCGCGAGCGCGAACGCGTCGCGGAAGCCGAGCACGTCGTTCGGCAGCGACGCGTCGAGGCCGACCTCGATCGCCGCGAGCACGAAACCTCCCGCGACCGCCCCGGTCAGCGACCCGAGGCCGCCGATCACGCTCGCGATGAAGGCCTTGAGCACGGGGACGAAGCCCATGCCCGGCTCGACGGTGCCCCTGCGGGCGAGGATGAAGATCGCGGCGACTCCCGCGAGCGCGCCGGAGATCGCGAACGCGGCGGCGATCACCCGGTTGGCGGGGATGCCCATCAGCCTCGCCACCTGGAAGTCCTGGGCGGCGGCGAGCATCCCCAGCCCCTGCGTCGAGCGCCGCAGGAAGACCGTGAGGACGAGCAGGGCGGCAAGGCAGGTCGCCGTCGTGATCACCTGCAGCCAGCCGATCGTGTACGAGCCGACGTGGATCGCCTCGTTGAAGAGGTCGGGCAGGCGCACGCCCTTCTGCCGCGGCGAGATCGCGGCCAGGAAGATGTTCTGGATGATCACGCTGATCGCGAAGCTCGCGAAGAGGAGCGTCAGAAAGCTCTGGCCGCGCAGCGGCCGGAAGGCGATCCGCTCCATCAGGATCGCAGCGATGGCGGCGGCTGCGATCGCGGCCGGAACCTGCACCGCGAACGACACGTCCTCCTCGTTGAGCAGGTACATGGTGTACGCGGCCACGGTCACGAGCTCGCCGTGGGCGAAGTTGACGAGCCCGAGGATCGAGAAGACCATCGCGAGACCGAGCGCGAGCAGCGCGTAGGTCGACCCGAGGGAGAGCGCGTTGATCGCCTGCTGGATCGCCTCCTGGGCGACGTCGGCGAGCACGATCACTCGGAGACCCCGATCCCGAGGTAGGCGCGCTCGATCTCGGCCGAGGCCCGCAGCTCTGCCGCCGGCCCCTCCCGCTCGACCACGCCGTTGACGAGCACGTAGGCACGGTCGGCGACCTCGAGCGCGCGGTGGACGTTCTGCTCGACGAGGAGGATCGTCGTGCCCTCCTCGCGCAGCCGCTCGACCAGCTCGAAGATCTGGTCGACGAGGATCGGGGCGAGCCCGAGCGACGGCTCGTCGAGGAGGAGCAGCTCGGGTCCCGCCATCAGCGAGCGCCCGATGGCGAGCATCTGCTGCTCGCCGCCCGAGAGCGTGCCGCCGGACTGGGCGAGCCGCTGCCGGATGACGGGGAAGAGCTCGAAGACCCGCTCGCGGGCGCGCTCGAGCGACGCGCGGTCACGCTGGGGTACGGCGCCGAGGCGCAGGTTGTCGGCGACCGAGAGCCGGGGAAAGACGCGCCGCCCTTCTGGCGTGAGCGCGATCCCGCGCCGGACGACCTGCTCGGGCGCGAGCCGCTGGATCTCCTCGCCCCGGAAGACGACGCGCCCCGACGCGGGCGGGACGAGCCCCGCGACGGCGTTCAGGAAGCTCGACTTGCCGGCCCCGTTCGCGCCGAGCAGGGCGACGATCTCGCCCTGCTCGACGCGAAGCGAAACCTCGCGGACCGCGACGATCGGCCCGTAGCGGACGACGAGGCTCTCGACCTGGAGGAGGCCGTCAGCCACCTACCCGGCAGGTGCCACGTAGCTCGGGATCAGCGCTTCGAGCAGCGTGAACTCGGTGCCCTCCATCTTCACGAGCGTGATCTCCTTCTGCGGGAACGGATCGCCGGCGGTCATCGTGGTCGTCCCGGTCAGGAGCGGCACGTCAGTGAGCTGGAAGATCGCGTCGAGCAGCGCGTCCGGCTCCACCGAGCCGGCGATCAGCGCGGCCTCGACGAGCGCGTAGACGTTGTCCCGACCGATCGCCTCGAACGTGTTCGACTCCGGCGGCTCGCCCTTCCACTCCGTGTACGCGGCGACGAACGCCTCGATCGGGCTCCCCGGCGCGTTGAACCCGTGCGTCGAGTAGACGGAGCCGTCGACGGCGCTGCCGCCCGAGTCGACGTACAGGCCAGTGTCGTTCCCGTCAGTGGACACGAAGGGCGTGGCGACGCCGGCGGAGCGCAGCTGCTTGAGGAACGCGACCGAGTCGGGCACGAACATGGGCGTGTAGATGACATCTGGCTGCGGATCGGCGTTCTGGATCTTCGTCACAACGGCGCCGAACTCGGTCTGACCGATCTTGTACGTGTCCTCGCCGACGACCGTGCCGCCGCAGATGTTCTGGAACGCGTCGGCGAAGAAGGTCGGGATGTCCTTCGTGTACGGGATCTCCGGCGAGCCGATCACGTAGGCGCTCGTGTAGCCCTGGTCGCACGCGTACTGCGCGCCAGCCGAGGCCTGCTGGTTGTCCACGACACGGCCCGGGCGCCGATGTCGCGCGGGATCGACGGCGCGGTGTTGCCGACGACGGTGACGATTCCCCCGGCGGCACTGACGAGCTGGCCGACGGCGACGCTCGGCTCGGCGGTCGTCAGCACCTGGACGAGAACGCCGTCGTCGAGCAGCTCCTGCGCGGTCGTGAGCGTCTGGGTCTGGTCGCCCTTGTTGTCCTTCGAGACGATCTCGACCGTCACCGGCCCGCCCGCCGCGTTGATCTCCTGCGCCGCGAACTCCATGCCGTTCAGGAGCGGCACGTCGTAGGCCGCGTAAGGCCCGGAGAGGGCGGCGGAGATGCCGATCCGAAGTGTCAGCGGCTCCGCGGGCGGGGCGGGTTCCTCCCCGCCGGTCTCGGCGGGCGGTGCCGGCTCCGCGGGTGGCGCGGGCTCGGCCGGCGCCGCCTCCTCCTCGCCTCCGCCGCAGCCTGCGGCAGCGATCGCGAGCCCGAGCACGATGGCGAGCCCGGCCAGCAAGAGCAGACGTCGTCTCATTCCTTCCTCTCCTCCCCTTCGGTGGTCTCCGGATGCGGGGCGGGGGCGGCGGCCGTGCCGAGGTAGGCCTCGATCACGGCCTGGTCCTTCCGGACCGTCTCGGCTGTCCCCTCGCAGATCGTCTTCCCCTCTGAAAGCACGTGGATACGCTCACACAACCGCATGATCAGGCGCAAGTCGTGGTCGACGACGAGCACGGCGCAGCCCTCGTCGTCGCGAATCGCCCGGATCGTCGCGAGCAGCGCGTCGGACTCGGCCTCGTTCATGCCGGCGGCGGGCTCGTCGAGCAGGAGGAAGCGCGGGCCCCCGGCGAGGGCGCGGGCGATCTCGACTCGCCGCTGCTGGCCGTAGGCGAGCGTCGCGGCGAGCCGGTCGGCCTCCTGCGTGAGCTGGAGGCGCTCGAGCAGCAGCGGCACCCGCTGCCGGTCCTGCTTGCGCGCGACCGCGCCGACCTCGACGTTCTCCGCGACGGTCATCTCGGCGAAGAGCCGGATCTGCTGAAACGTTCTCCCGACGCCGAGACGCGCGAGCTCGTGCGGCTTGCCTCCGGTCGCGTCGACCTCGTCCACCGTGACGCGGCCTTCGGTCGGCTCGAGGACTCCGCTCGCAACGTTGAGGAGCGTCGTCTTGCCGCTCCCGTTCGGGCCGATCAGGCCGACGATCTCGCCTTCTCGCACCGAGAGCGAGACGCCGTCGAGCGCCCGCAGGCCACGGAACTGCTTGACGATCCCGCTGAGCTCCAGTACCCCCACCAGCCCTCACTCCAGACCGGGCACTGTAGCGTGACGACGTGGCCGAGGCGCCCTGCCGGCTGCGAGGGACATGTCCCGGGGCCCGCTCCCTGGACGTGTCCAAAGAGGCCGGGCCGCGGGCTCGTGAGCGTCGCTCTGAGGGCAGCGCGGGCCGGCGCTACTCCGTGCTCGTGCCAGTGGTGGTAACCGTGCTGTCGCCGCCGGTCGTGTCGCCGTCCCCGTCCGCGCACCGCTCGGCGAACTTCGCGGTCAGCTTCGCGATCCGCTCGGCCAGTCTCTCCTGGCGCTCCTGGAGTCTCGCCAGCAGCTTCTCGGCACGCTCTGTCTGCCGTGCGTTCAGCTCTCCGCTCTCGAGCTTCGCCTCGACCTCGGCGATCCTTGTCGCGACCTTGGTCGCTTCGGCCTCGAGGTGGTCGATTCGTTGCGCGAGGCGCTCACAGCGGGCCGAGGTCGCTGCCGGGTCGGGCGCCAGCTGCGCGGCCAGGGCGGCGCCCGCCGCACCGGCGGCGAGGCTGAGGGCGGCAACGACGACTGTGAGCTTGCGGCGGATCCTCATCGGGGCTCCTTGATCGCGGCGTTCGTGTCTCGCCGGGTCCATCGGCAGACCGCCTCCGCGTACCGCGCGTTTTCCTCCGGTCGAGTTCCCCTGCCCGAGCGACCCTCCCACGCAGGAGCCCCGGATTCCCGGGGCTCCTGCGTGGGGATGGGGGACGCGTTTGCCTACGCCGCCTGGGCGTCGCTGCAGTGCTCGGCGAGCCTCTCGGTCAGCTTCGCGATCCGCTCGGCGAGCTTCGCCTGGCGCTCCTGCAGCTTCGCCAGCCTGGCCTGCGCCGTCTCGAGCTGCTCCTCGCTCAGCTCGCCGCTCGCGATGCGCTCCTGGAGCTTCGCGATTCGTGCGGCGATCCGCTCGGCCTTGTGCTGCAGCCGCTCGAGCAGGTGCTGGCCTCGCTCGCAGCGCCGGGCGATCTGCTCGGCGGTCGGCTCGCCGTTCTGTGGGCCGTCGGAGGCGAGGGCAGCGCCGGCACCGCCGGCGGCGAGCAGCGCGGCGGCGGCGAGCGCGAGGAACGTCGTGCGAACTCTCATGCTCGGATCTCCTCTCGTCGGAACCGTCGTGCTCAGCCTGCACGAGCGGTGTGAGAGCGACGTTCGGGGCTCGTAAGGGATTCGTGAGGGCGGGGGGACGGCCGGGCACGCGCCGGTCTAAGATCGCGCTCCCATGACGGTCGAGGAGCTCCGGGACGCGGGGGTGCGCGCGGTCGCGCTCGTCCTCGTCGACAACGCGGGAATCACGCGCATGAAGTGCGTCCCGATCGACGGCCTGGCCCGAGCGGCAGAGCGCGGGATCGGCTGGTCCTCGGTGTGGGGGCTCGCTCTCTCGGACGACTCCTTCGCCCACGAGCCCGGCCTCTACAGCCCGACGGGTGACGTTCGCCTGCGGGCCGACCTCGATGCCGCGGCGCTGCTCGGCTGCTCCCCGGGGTGGGCGTGGGCGCCGATCGACCACTACGAGCAGACGGGCGAGCCCTGGGCCGGCTGCCAGCGCGCCTTCCTGCGGTGGATGGTCGAGCGGGCGCGCGAGCAGGGGATCGAGCTGCAGGCCGCCTGGGAGCTCGAGTGGACGGTCGGAGACGACGGGCCGGACGGGTTCGAGGCCCTGCACGACGGCCCGGGCTACGGCGCGGCGACGTTCGGGCAGACGGGCGACGTGATGCTCGAGCTGTTCGACGCGCTCGACGCCTCCGGCCTCGAGGCCGAGCAGATCCACCCCGAGTACTCGGACGGCCAGATGGAGCTCTCGCTCGCCGTCCGGGAGCCCCTCCGCGCCTGCGACGAGTCGGTGCTGGCCCGCCACGTCGTGAGAACGGTGGCCGCGCAGGCGGGCTGGCGGGCGAGCTTCTCGCCGCGTGTCGTGGTTGGCTCGGTCGGGAACGGTGCGCACATCCATTTCAGCGTCTGGCGAGACGGCGAGAACCAGCTCGCCGGCGGCGATGGGCCCGAAGGGCTGCGGCCGGCTGGCGAGGCGTTCCTGGCCGGGGTGCTCGAGCACCTGCCTGCGCTGACCGCGCTCGGCGCGCCGGCTCCCGTGTCGTACGCGCGCCTCCAGCCCTCCCACTGGGCGGGCGCCTACGCGTGCTGGGGGAACGAGAACCGCGAGGCGGCGCTCCGCCTCGAGGGGACGGGCGGCCCGGCGGCAGCCCGCAGGGCGAACGTCGAGTGGAAGTCGGTCGACTGCGCGGCGAACCCCTACCTGGTCGTCGGCGCCATCCTCGCGGCGGGGCTGGACGGGCTCGCGCGGGGCTGCACGCTGCCCCCTGCGGTCAGCGCTGACCCGGCCGAGCTCCCGGAGGGGGAGCGCGACGCCGCCGGGATTGTTCGCCTCCCCGAGACGCTGACGGAGGCGGCCGAGGCGTTCGCCGCGTCCGGGATGCTGCGCGAGGCGATGGGGGAGTTCCTGCACGATTGCGTCGCCGCGGTTCGCCGAGCCGAGGCGGCCGCGACGTCCGGTCTCGACGAGGAGTCCCTCGTCGAGCGCTACCGCTGGAGGTTCTGATGGGACAGATCGACTTCTCCGCCGCACCGGTCGTCGACGTCCACTGCCATCCGTGGCGGAACGAGGAGCTGCTCGCCCACGACCCGGCCGGCTTCGAGGACCGGATCACGATGACCGGGATGTGCCTGATCTCGTCCGGCCTCGCCGACGAGAGCACGACCCGGCACCTCGCGCTGCTGACCGAGTCGACCCCGCTCGCGCTGACGATGCGCCGCCGGCTCGCGGAGCACCTCGGCTGCGAGGCCACGCGGGAGGCGGTGGCGGAGGCGCGCCACGACTCCCTGAGCGCCGATCCGGTCGCCCACAACAAGCGGCTGTGGACGGCCGGCGGCGTCGCCGGGCTCGTCTACGACGAGGGCTACCCGCAGCCGACGATCCGGCGTGAGGCGTTCGCCGCCGACAGCGGCGCGACCGTGCACCGCGTCGGGCGGATCGAGCCGTGGATCGTCGAGATGCGGGAGATCGCCGGCTCGTTCCGGGAGCTCGAGGACGGGCTCGAGGCGAAGCTCGAGGCCGCTGCCCAAGACCCGGCGCTCGTCGCCTTCAAGAGCGTGATCGCCTACCGGACCGGCCTCGACGTGGAGAACCCGCCTTCGGACTTCTGCGAGCGCGCGTTTCGCCTCTGGCGCGAGAACGGTTTTGCGGAGTCGCGCGAGTACGCGAAGCCGGTCCGCGACCGGTTGCTTCGGCGCACGCTCGAGGTCGCCAAGCGCCACGACCGGCCGGTGCACATCCACTGCGGCGGCGGCGACCCGGCGATCGTCCTCGCGCACGCGCGGCCGCAGGACCTGTTCCCGCTGCTCGCCGAGCACGCCGACCAGCCCGTCGTGCTCATCCACTCCGGCTGGCCGTGGCTCGAGGAGGGCGCCTACGTCGCCTCGGTGCTGCCGCAGGTGTACCTGGACGTGTCGATCACGGTCCCGTGGGCGAGCCTCGCGGTCGACCAGAAGCTCGAGGTGCTGCTCGGGGCCGCGCCCCCGGCGAAGGTGCTCTACGGCTCGGACGAGGCCTCGGAGCCGGAGGTGATCTGGCTTTCGGCCCAGCTCGCGCGCGAGGCGCTGGGCCGGGTGCTCTCGACGGCGGTCGAGCGCGCCTGGCTGACCGAGGCCGAGGCGCGGCGGATCGGGGAGGGCGTTCTCGCCGGCAACGCCCGCCGCCTGCACGGGATCGGGGGCTGATCGCCTCCAAAGTGAATGCATTCATGCCTGCTAGCATGTATTCATGGCTCAGCTCACGATCCGTGTCCCCGACGAGCTCGCGTCCGATGTGAAGGCGCATGCCGTCGCTTCTCGCCGGAGCGTGAACAGTTGGGTGACCGCAGTGCTGGAAGCCGCGGTCAACCCGGAGCTGGCCGGCAGTGAGGCGGAGCGCCTGCGTGCCCGGTTGGCTCGGGCCGGGCTTCTTGCCGTCCCGGAGCGCGCCGGCGTGACCGCACCGGATGCCGCGGCCGTGCGCCGGGCTCGGCGCCGCGCCGGTCGCGGAACACCGCTGTCAGCGCTCGTGGTCGAAGACCGGCGCTGAGCGCGTACGTCGACAGCTCGGCTCTCGTCAAACGGTATGCCGACGAGCCCGGGGCCGACACGGTGCGCTCGCGTACCGACGCGGTCGTCTCGGCAATCGCCCGCGTGGAGGTCCCGGCAGCGCTGTGGCGCAAGCACCGGCTGGGCGAGCTCTCACTCGGCGATGCTTCGGTGCTCGTTCGGGCATTCGAGTCGGAGTGGTTCGGCGACGACGCTCGGGAAGGCCTGTTCGCGATCGTCGCCCTGTGCGACGCTGTGCTGGAGGAGGCAGCGCGGGCCACAGCCGTGCACGGTCTGCGCGCCTACGACGGGGTACAGCTGGCGTCCGCCCTGGTGGCGCGATCGGCTGATCCCGCGATCGATGAGTTCCTCTGCTTCGACGCGGCGCTTGCCGGCGCGGCCCGGGTCGAGGGCTTCCGGGTCCTTCCGTAGCCGGGCTCAGGTCTCGAGGAGGCGTTTGATCCTGCCGAGGAGCTCGTCGTTTCGTGCGTCCGCGCGCGGGCTCCGCCGGGCCCAGCGCTCGAGCAGCCGAAGCGGCCCGGACGTGCGCCACTCGACGCTGCGGGTGAGGAGCGTGCCCTCCTCGAGCGGCTCGAGCCGGAAGTCGACGAGGATGGACGCGATCCGCTTCGCGGCGTACGCCTTCGGGTCGACGAACGAGGTGCGAAAACCGACGCGCTCGCCCGGCTGCCAGTGCGTGATCTCGCCTGACAGCTCCTCGCGGTTTCCGCCGGCCGAGTGAACGAGCCGGAACCGGCTCCCGACGGCGAGCGGCCCGTCGGAGGTGAGCGCCGCCTCGACGACGGCGTCGTGCCAGCGCGGGTCGTTCTCGGGGTTCGAGACGAGCGCGAAGACGTCGGCCCGGGGTCGCCGGATGACGATCGAGCGCTCGGTTCTGCTCATGCTTGAGCCGAGGGTAGCGCGCGGTCTTCGAGGGGAAGGGCCTATCCCCCGGGGGCGAGCTGGACGACCTCGATGGCCGCGTGCTTCGGCGCCTCGCTTCCGAGAGCGGCGTCCTTCGTCGCCAGCGGCTCGCCGAGCTGCTCGGCGAGGGCGACGAAGAGGGCGTCTGCCGCGGTGAGATTGGGCCGTAGCTCCCAGACTCGGTTCCGGAGCGGGAGACTCGGAAAGAGCGCGATCGGCAGATCCCCGAGGTCCTCGACGGCGCCGGCTGCACGTCCGTTGGGAAGCGAGCCGCGAAGCGTCTCGCGTCGGAGCACTGCGAGCACCTCGAACACGAGCACGTCCGGAGCGGCCAGCTCGCCTTCGGCTGTCATCAGCGCCTCGACCTCGGCCGCCGCGCCGACGCCGAGCAGGAAGTCGACGACCGCCGAGCTGTCGAGAACGGTCACTCGCCGCGGTCGCGGATCGACCGAACCGCGACCTCGCTCGGCTCGGCGAGCGGAGCGGCGCCGCGAGCACGGATCCGGGCAGCGAGCTCGGCGGGCGTCGGCCGCGCGGCGGTTCGAGCGAGCACGCCGCGCAGGTACTCGGACAGGGACAGCCCCGACGCGGCCGCGCGGGCCTTGAGCGTGCGATGCACGTCCTCGGGAACGTCGCGGATCTGAACGAGGACACCCATACGCTGCGGCATGATACCATACGCCACGCATCGCTCCTGGTCTGTTGTCGCGGCCTTGACCTGGAGCGGGACAGGGAGGGGCGGGGGAACCTCGCCGACCCCCGCCCCGGTTAACGCTTCTGTCGCGTGACACATCCGCGCTCGTGGCCGCGGCACGCGGCGCGAGCGTCGTCGTTTGGCTCACGAAGGCACCGCCGGAACTAGCGGCTCGGAGTCAGCACGACCGCCGAAGCGGTCGTGCTCGCGGTTGGATCGCGACCGCGGGTCAGAACTGTAGCATGTGTATGCTATGAGCATGTTAGCCGAGCGGCTCCAGATCCTGATCTCGTCCGAACAGCGGCGCCTGCTCGAGGATCTGGCTCGCGAGCGCGGGAGCTCCGTCGCGAGTCTCGTCCGCGAGGCGATCGATGCTCGCTTCGGAGGCGTCTCACCCGGCGAGCGAGTGCGTGCGGTGGAGTCGATCGCGGCTCTCGAGGGTCGCTTCCTACCGCTCGAGGAGCTCGAGGGCGTGATCGGCGAGGAGCGCCTGCAGGCGTTGCCGCCGCGCCGCTGAAGGCTCTCGATGGGCTTTCTGGTCGACGCGAACGTCGTCGTTTACGCGGCCGTGCCGAGCGAGTACCGCGCCCCGTGTCTCGAGCTCCTCGAGGCGATCGCGCGGGGCGACGCCGAGGGGAGGCTTTCGACCGCGGTTCTCGAGGAGGTGTGGCACGTCGAGCTGTCCGGCCGGGCGGGCGACCTCGGCGGGCTTGCCCGAAGCGCGTACGACGTCTTCACGCCGCTGCTCGCGGTCACGGACGAGGTGGTCGCCCTCGCGCTCGAGCTGGACACTCCCGGGCTCGGCGCCAACGACCGGATTCACGCGGCCACGTGCCTCGTCAACGACCTCGGTGTGATCGTCACCGCAGACGCGGCCTTCGGGAGCGTGCGGGGTCTCCGGCGCGTCGATCCGCTCGACGCGAGAGCCGTGCGGCGATTGCTCCGGTAGGGTCGGGAGCGGCGCGACGATACGTCGCGTCTCGGCGGCCTACTCTGGGAGAAGGGCGAGCGTGCCCTCGCGGGCGACCACCTCGAAGTCTCTGCGGTCGAGGGTGAGGACCCGTCCGCCGTTTCGCTCGGCGCAGGCGATCACGGCGGCGTCGGCGAAGCCGAGCGGCAGGTCGGCATAGCGGGCGACCAGCTGGCGGACACGAGGGAGGTCGTCTTCGCCGCAGTCGAGCGTGAGCGCACCCGACTCGAGATCGGCGAGGAACGCATCGAGCACCTCGAGCCCGAGCCAGCGCTCGAGCAGGTACCCGACCTCGCCGAGGATGCCGGCAGGGACGAGGTACGGGCCGGAATCGGCCTCGAACGCCTTCAGCGTGCGCTCGTGCTCGGGCTCTCGCCGATCGAGCAACGACAGGATCGCCGACGTGTCGAGCGCGATCAGGGACGGCCCCACTGCTCGCGAAGCCACGCCTCGCTGTCGCGGGCGGCAAGCTGTCCGCTCTCACCCAGGCCGATCGAGCGCGGCCGCGGCCGCGGACGGCCCCCGAGGTACTCTCGCAGGGCCTCGCGCACGAGCTCGGCCTGCGGGCGGCCAGACCTTCGCGCCTCGGCTTGGAGTGCCCGCTGGAGCTCGAGTGGGAGGTAGAGCGTCGTCTTCTCCATGGGATCACCATACACCATATATAGCATAGCCATCAGGGGTTGCCGAAGATCGCATGCCCGCCGACTCGCCGCCAGCGGACGGCGGGCTCGCCGTGGACGGTCACCCACTCGAATGTCGCACGTCCGTCCGGGCCGGCGAACGACCACGTCATCGCCCACACTCCCGGTGCATTCGCCACGGCTTTGACCCGGAGCGAGCTGGGCCAAGGGGTAGCGGGATCACGGACGTATCGCTCTGCAGCCGGAATGAGTCGATCTCGAACGACCTCTCTGAACTGGTCGAACTCGGTACGGCTGAGCCAGCGCAGGTCACCGTCGAATGCGGGGGTCGTCTCGAACTTCACCGAGACTGTCGGCGAGCCCGATCGAGATGCTCGAGGAACGCCTCGCTCGACTCGTGGCGGGTAACCTCGCCTCGGCCGACGTGCTCGTCGACCTCGCTCTCCATACGCTGCCAGCGTTCCGTCCAGAACCAGGCCTGTTCGGCCTGCACCGGAACCGTCGGGTGGAGCTCGATCACGCCGTCGTCGCGCTCGACGACAGCGACCTGTGCGCCGGGCCGATCGAGGCCGCGGCGCCGGCGCAAGTCGGCCGGGAGCGCGAGCAGCCCGCGTGAAGTCAGGCTGAGGAAGCGAGGCACAACTGCAGCATAGCAGTAATGCTGTAAGACAGCCAGCTACGACCGGTCGCCTGGATCGAGTCCGTGCCGGCGACTCGGCGGGCTCACCCGCAGCGCCGACGCCGCCCTCCCTGCCGCCTTCGAGCGGGTCCGGGGCCTCCGCCGCTAGGCGGCCGGCAGCGTGAACGAGATTCTGGCGCCGCCCCCGGGGCGGCTCTCCGCCCAGATGCGGCCGCCCTGGGCCTCGACGAGGCCGCGGGCGATCGCGAGCCCGAGCCCGGCTCCCGCCCTCCCGGGGGTGCGGGCGCGGTCGCCGCGCCAGAAGCGCTCGAACACCCGGCGCTCCTGCCCGTCCGGGATACCCGCGCCCGTGTCCTCGACGGTGACGCGCACCTCCTCGGCGAGGGGCTCGACGAGCACGGCCACGGAGCCGTCGGAGGGCGTGTGGCGGAGCGCGTTCGTGAGCAGGTTGAGGAGGACGCGCTCGACCTTGTCAGGAGCGCAACGGGCCGGCGGGGCACGCTCGTCGACGAGCGAGCGCAGCGTGATCCTGCGGGCTTCCGCCTCCGCCTCGACTCCGCGCAGGCACGAGTCGACGAGGCCCGAGAGCGGAGCTTCCCGGATGTCGAGCGTGAGAGCGCCGGCGTCGATGCGGGCGAGCTCGAACAGGTCGTCGACGAGCCGGCCGAGCGTCTGCACCTGCTCGCGCATCGCCGGCAGGTAGCGCTCGGGCTCGGCGAGGCCGTCCTCGACCGCCTCGAGCATCGCCTGCATCGAGGCGAGCGGGGTGCGCAGGTCGTGGCTCGCCC
>JBBILK010000016.1:0-10036 GCA_037444965.1 Actinomycetota bacterium
GACGTCGACGGCGATCGAGCCCGGACCGACCCCGAGCGCCCGGCCGAGCTCGGCCGTCAGCGCCGCCCCGCCGGGATGGAACGAGTCTCCGAGCAGCCACCGCGCAGCCGGGCTGGCGTAGGCGGCGGCGCAGCAGGCCTTGACCTCCTCGGCGGCGAGCGTCACCGGGCCGTCCTCGAGCCGTACGGCGTCGCCCGGAGGAGCGGCTGGAGCGGCCGCGCATTCGGGACGAGAGGCGCGATCGAAACGCCGGAGATGCTCTCCCGCACCTGCTCGCGGTAGCCGACCGTGTTGTAGGCGCAGAACGGAATCAGCCGTCCATCGGGCGTGATCTGAGCGACGCAGCACTTCATCAGCTGCCGGACGTTCAGCGTGTACGCGTCCTGGAAGTCCTGGAGCGCGATCATGAAGGCGTGCTCACGATACTCGCGGAGGGCGGCGAGCAGATCGACGCCGCAGCTCTCGCAGGCGAGCAGCGCCTGCTCCGCGCCCGGCGACGCCGAGGCCGAGAACATCCGCTCGAGGGCCCGGCGCACGTCGAGGTCCGGGACGACGCGGTTCGAGACGTAGTCGAGGTAGTCCTCCATCTCGAAGAGCCGCGTGAGGGGGATCAGGGAGCCGCCCTCCACGAGCGCGTAGCAGACGCTCCGGCACGTCGGGAAGCAGCACGGCACGGGTACGAAGTCGGAGACCCGAAACCAGTCCGGAACCTGCGCGGCCAGCAGCCGCATCAGGTCGGCGTTCGTCAGCCTTTCGAGTGGGTCGAAGACGAGGTGGCGGCCCGCATGCGTGACCGGCTGGAAGACGACGCTGTTGACCGCCGGATGCGAGACGCCGAACCGGACGATCGCGCCGACCTCGTGCTCGTTCACGCCCCGCTCGACGGCGGCGACGAGCGTGACCGTGATCCCGGCCGCGGCACAGTTGTCGAGCGCACGCAGCTTGTCGCGGCGGAGATCCTTCCCGCGGATGGCGAGGTGCGTCTCCGCCTCGAGCCCGTCGAGCTGGAAATAGAGGTGCGCCCCGGCGCCGGCAACCTGCTCGACGAACCGCCGGTCGCGGGCGAGCCTGATCCCGTTCGTGTTCAGCATCACGAACCGGATCCCGCGTTCCTTCGCCATCCGGACGAAGTCGACGATCTCCGGGTGGAGCGTCGGCTCGCCGCCCGAGAACTGGAGCACTTCGGGCTCCCCCTCGGCGGCGACGAACCGGTCGATCATGAACGCGACCTGCTCCCGCGTCAGCGAGTAGCCGTCCGGTTGGTGGCCAGAGTCGGCGAAGCAGATCGGGCAGTCGAGGTTGCAGGCGGTGTTCACCTCGATCAGGCCGAGGCAGGAGTGCTGCTTGTGCTCGGGACAGAGACCGCAGTCGAGCGGGCACCCGTCCCTGACCTCGGTCTGGAGCTCGAGCGGCAGCGTGCCCGGCTTGTTGAAGCGAAGCTGGCTCAGGTAGAGGTCAGCATCGGAGTAGACGAGCCCCTCGAACGACCCGTGCTCGGGACATCGCTTCCGCATGATCACGCGGCCGTCGCGGACGTTCACTTCCGCGTCGATCACCCGTTTGCAGAGCGGGCAGATCGACCTCGTGAACTCGAGGAAGATCTCGTCGCGGTCCACACGCCGCCGTGCCGCCTGTTCGATCGCCATCCGGCTCCTCTCCGTCGAGTTGGACTACCGCTGAGATGCGCACCGAACCGCGCTCGATTCGGGAGCTCAGTCGTTCCCCAAGGCTTTCTCCAGGCAGCGCCTGACGGCCATGCGCCCGCGGTGAAGCCGGCTCTTCAGGTTTCGTACGCCGATTCCCAGCACCTCGGCCGCTTCCTCGTTCGTCAGACCTTCGACGTCACGGAGAACGACGGAGGCCCTGTAGTCGGGCGGAAGCTCGGCCACGCAACGCTCGACGTGCGCCTGGAGATCGCCCAGCTCGGCGGTCACCGACGGGTCGGCGGAGAGGTCCGGGATCTCCTCCAACGCGTCGTCGATCGGAAGCTCGCGCCGTCGGGTCTCCTTCGCGAGCAGCCGGCTCGCCTCGTTGGCGGCGATCCGGTAGAGCCACGTCGAGAACAGCGCGTCGCCGCGGAAGCTCGGAAGCGCTCGCCAAGCCCGTACGAAGGTCTCCTGAGCAACGTCTTCGGCCGAGGCAGGGTTTCCGAGCAGCCGCACGAGTAAGCCGTAGACGCGCCCCGAGTGTCGCCGGATCAGCTCGTCGAAAGCGTCAACGTCACCGGCGACTGCCCTCGCGACCAGCTCGCGGTCGTCGGCAACCGTCACGGTCACGAACCTTAGCCGCCGCCGGCGCGCGCGAGCGAATCCGCCACGAGCTATCCCGGGTCACAAGGACGAATGCGTCGTGAACGCCGGAAAGGGAGCACGAAATGATCGCGATAGCCGATCTCGCCAGACGACCGTCTCCGGACGCCGATCCGGCTCAGACGCTGCGAGCCCGGGGCGTGGGCGTCGCCACCGGGCTGGGCGGCGTTGCGCTTGTCGTCGCGACGCTCGTCGTCAACGTCCTCGTCGCGAGCGGCAGAGCCGACATCGACAATCTCCTCTGGACGTTCGGGCTCACGACAGTCGGCTTCGGCACGGTCAAGGCTGGGATCGCGCTGGTCCTGACGGGGATCGTCGTGCGCCTGTGGATGCGCGTCGACGCTGTCGAGGCGGCACTGCCGAGACTGAGGGCGCGGGTCGAGCCGGAGGCACACGTCCCGTACGAGGAGATCGAGACGCCCTTCGGCAGGGCCACGCTGACGGAGCGGGCCCCGGGACTGCTCCCCCCGCAGGCAATGGCGCGGATCATGTGGAAGCCGATGATCCTGATGGGGCCGATGCTCGTGGTGATCGGCCTCGTTCTGTCGCTGATCAACACCGGAGCCGACGATCCCGAGACGCGGCAGGCGCTCGCTGCCTGGACGCAGGGGACGCAGTTCCTCGGCGAGGCAATGCTCCTGGCCGGAATCTCGTTTCTGCTCGGGACGATCCTTGCCGGGCTGCGTGAGGGCGGGGGCGAGGTCCAGCAGTCGTTGGGGATCGCGGTGAAGACGCTCCGGATGCCGGCGAGCGCCAAGGCGTTCCTCGCCTTGATGTTCGGCGGCTTCCTGCTCGGCCTCGCCCAGTTCGTCCTCTACGGGATCGCCGCCTACGTCGACGATCCCGCAACCTGGTTCGCCTGGCTCGGCCCAATGCGCGAGCTCTCGCTGGGGATCCTCCTCTCCGGGATCGTCCTCGCTCTGTTCACGATCGGGACGGTGCTCGGCTTCCAGCACTGGCGAATCAAAGAGATCCTCGAGACAGGAAGGTAGGAACCGATGGCGACCGCAACAGCTCCAGTCGAGTTCCGGGTCGAGACGAGCGCCCGTGCGCTCGGCTACAACCTGCCGCAGCGGATCGGGCGAGCCCTCTGGCTCCCGATGCTCACGATGGCGCTCCTCTTCTTCGGAGCCGGCATGGCGCTCGGGATCGTCCGCGCGAGCGAGATCTCGGACGGCGGGGCACCGGACACGATCGCCTCGCTCAAGCACCTCCAGGCCGGGCTCATGTTTCTCGGCTTCGCCTCCGTGTTCTCGGCGATCTCCTTCGCGATCGCCCGCATCCTCGGTCAGTTCCGGGCAGGCGGCGGCGAGGTGCAAGCGGCCGCGAGGCGAACCGTGCAGACGCTGACGATGCCCGGCACGGCCAAGCTCTTCCTGGCGCTGATGGCAATCGCACTGGCGACGCTCGTCGCTGCCTCCCTCCTGCACCTCGTCTTCGCCGCTGGCATCGAGAACACACCCGCCTCACTCACCGACGCGGAGGACCGCTTCGTCGTCCTCGAGGGCGTCCGCCGGATTGGAATCGCCGCCTTCCTCTTCGCAATCCTCCTCGGCCTCGCGACGATCATCAGCGTCCTCCGCTTCCAGGCCACTCGGATCCGCCGGCTCCCCGAGGAGACCCCCGTGCTGCTACCCACGAAAGGAGCGTAGGTATGGCCACCATCGACCGCGAGACCATCGTCCACGCGAGTGGAGAGGAGATCTGGACACATCTGATCCAGGACCCGAACCACTGGAACGACTGGCTCACGCCGTTGCGCGGGCTCGAGCAGAAGGTGACTCCTCCGGTCAGCCGGGGCATGACCTTTGGCGCCCGGATCGGCAACCTGAGCGGCAAGATCAAGATCGTCGAGGCCGTCAAGGGCAAGAAGCTCCGCTGGAGGGCAGGCCCCGCGCCCCTGCTCGCGATGGGCGTGGGCATGAGAGGCAGCCTCGAGCTCGAGCAGAAGAACGGCGCGACCCACGTCCACCTCAGGATGACGTCACCGCCGATGATGCGCCCGATGATGCAGGCGATGACCGGCCTGAACACGGCGGACGAGATGACGAAGACCATCGACCGAATCAGGGAGCTCAGCGAACGCGACTGATCTCGGCCGCTTGACTCCCTGCGCCCGCGGCCCAGCCCGGTTCCCCTCGCCGGCTGGGCCGCAATCGTCTACCGAACGCGCCGCGAGAACACTCCGCCGAGCGTCGCCGCGTAGAGGACGCGCTCTCGCGCATCGAAGCCGAGCGCCATGACAAGCCGGTTCTCGAGCCCGGCGTTCAGCGTCTTCCAGCGAGCGCCGCCGTTCGTGCTGACGAAGACACCGCCGCCTCGCGTCGAGGCGTAGACGGTTCGCGGTCGCGTCGGGTGGACGAGGATCGCCTGCACGAGCTTCGTCCCGGCAAGGCCGCGGCTCATCGGCTTCCAGCTTCTTCCGCCGTTGAAGCTCTTGAAGATCCCTCCGTAGGTGCCGGCGAAGACGATGCGGGGTCGCCTGGGATGGACGGTGAGCGTGCGAACGACCATGTTCGTGAGTCCACGGTTGACCGGAAGCCACCGCCGCCCGCGGTCGGTGCTCTTGAAGACACCACCTCCGAGCGTGCCGGCATAGAGCACGCGAGACCGCAGCGGATCGACAGCGAGCGTCTGGATGTCGAGCTGCGAGGGCGGCGTCAGCGCGGTCCAGCCCTTGCCTCCGTCTGCCGTCCGAAAGACACCGCGGCTGCGAATGGCCGCGTATGCCACGCCGGCGCCCGATGGAGCGACGACCAGCGCATCGACGCTGAACAGCGAGCGAGTGTCCCCCGTGCTCCGGCCCCCGAGACCCCTATTGCCAGACCGCCACGTGGTCCCGCCGTCTCGCGTCGTCAGGACACCCGCGAATGACGTTCCGGCGTACACGGTCCCCCGGCCCGCAGCGAGCGAGATGATGCTCACCGGCAGCTTCATGACTGCCTCGGGCGGGAGCACCGGAAAGTTCGTGACGGACGTCCACGTCCTGCCGCCGTCGCTGCTGCGGTGGATCCCGTGGATCACCAGACCGACATAGAGGACCGCAGGACTCGTCGGAACGACGACCAGGGAGAGCACGGCCGGCTGGGGAGGCAACCCGTGGCTCGCCGGGCGCCACACCGACGCTGTCGCAGGCGGCGGCTGACCAGCGGTCAGCACAGCCAGAGCAGCTGCGATCACTGCGACTCGCCGCAGCGGTGGGGGCGCACCGGACGTTCTCGCTCGCAGGCTCGTGCCGTGTTCGATGCACGACCTCCCACATCCGTCTCGAAAGACCGGCCTTGACTGGGCGGCCGGCTCGGCGGGTGAGTCAACGAGGGGCGATCAGCGTCTGGGGGTGGAAATGAGACCAGGCGAACCAAAACGAGGTCTGCTGGGGAACAGATCGCAGGCGCCGCCCCGCGAGCGGGCCGGAGACCGCTCGGCCGAAGAAGTCGAAGACCGAGCCGGACGTTCGCTCGAGGAAAGCCTCGCCCGCGGGCACGAAGACGAGCCGCCGACCGTCTGCCCTCGCGATCCAGACCGCTGCCGCCCAGCCGCGAGGCGCCCTGGCGAGCCGGTCGCTGCGCTCCGGCTCGGCTGTTCCGAAGCGGAAGAACGCGACGAGCGGCAGGCTGCCGAGCTCCGCGTGCACCACCGCCGTGCGGCTGCGCCGCCGCGGTGTCGGAAAGGCCACCGCGCCGCCGCGCGTCGCGACGCCCACGACCCGCCACTTTGGCGGCAGGCGCGGGTCGCTGCGTGTACCCTCGGCCTCGAGGACCGGGCTCTGCTCGCTCGGGCCGACGTCGTAGCCGGCGTACGGATCGCGACCGTACGGAAGGCTCGCCGGATTCGGTGGAGCCATCACGTCGCCCCCCGGATGGGCGACCCGCCACACCGCGAAGGAGACGAGCGTGACCGGGAGAGGTTTCAGTCGTCGCCCTTCCATCTCTCCGGCGATCGCGGAGCCTGTCATCTGCTGCCACATGCTGAGAGTCTGGCGGTCGAACATGATCAGGTTGGCGCTCGACAGCTGGCCGGAGACGCCGAACGTGAGCACACGCATCCCGACGCGGCGCGAGTGTGCCGCGGCGCTGTTGCAGAGGGGGCAGAAGGAGACCACGACCGGCTCGCCTGCCACGGTGTCGTTGACGATCTCGTGGAAGAGGAGGTACCGGACGGGGTACGCGCGGGCCTCGCCTCCGAGCTCGAGCGCAACCACAGGTTCGGATGCCGGCAGCCGGGCCCGGCGGACATCCGTGAAGCTCGGCCGGGAGACGGCCGGGATGGAGTCGAACGGGGCACACAGCGGCGACGACCCAGCGGTGAGCGCGTCGTGCCGGCGTCCCGGCGTGCAGACGATCCCGGTGACCCGCCGGTAGCGGTCGTACAGCGTCTCAGCGGCCGCGGCCGCTCTCGGCCTTTCTCGAGAGGTCTCGGCCACCTCATCGGCTGCACAGCCTGCGAGCGCCGCTGACGCGAGAACGAGAGCGGCGAAGCGGCGACGGTGCATGACCGTGAGATGCCCCCTGCTCCTCGCTTCGCTTCAGGCGCTGAATCCCCCGGCCCGACTCTCGGGTCGCAAGAACGTACCGTCGTGAGCCGAGCCCGGTGTGTGATGATGTGGGTCAACTCCCCGAACGCTCGGGGCGGCAACCCGTGGCGAGCATGAGCAAGTACCTGCGCAGGACGCTCGAGGCCCGCGAATGCAGGCGCGTTCGGGCGCTGATGTCCGACTACGTGGACGGTGAGCTCGGCTCCGGGGAATGCAGGAAGGTCGACGATCACGTGGGCAGGTGTCCTCGCTGCCGCCAGGTGCTCGCGAACCTTCGCTCCGCGCTCGAGCGTCTCCGCGTGCTCTCGGGGAGCCCCCCGCCGGGCACGGAGGGGGTCGATGTGGTGACCGAGCGCCTCCGCCGAGCCTGGCGCGAACGGGCCTAGACTCCGCGGATTCGCGTCGAGCACGGCTTCACCGGCCGGTTGGGCTCACCGTGCGATCGGTATTCTGTTCCGAATGGTTCAGAAGCCGTCCTCCGCCGGCCGCCCGTTGGGCTTCGATCCGGACGAGGCACTCGCCAAGGCCCTGGAGGCGTTCTGGAACTCGGGGTACGAACGGACTTCGCTCCCCGAGCTCGAGCGCGCGACGGGACTGGCGCGATCGAGCATCTACAACCGCTTCGGAGCCAAGCACGACCTGTTTCTCGCCGCCCTCGACGCGTACGCCGCGGCCGTCGGGGACGCGCTCACGCGGCCGCTCGAGCTCGGAACCGCCGGTCTCGACGACCTGGGGACCTTCTTCGACCTGATCGAGCGCCACACGCGCGATCGCGGCGCTCCGTGCGGCTGCCTGATCGTGAACTCGCTGGTCGAGGTCGGCGACTCGGACCCGGACGTTGCTCGAATCGTCCACGGCTACGTCGACCGCCTTCGTGCCGCGTTTGCGGCGGCGCTCGACCGGGCTGCCGAACGGGGCGAGACGAGCGCCGACGCGATCCCCTCCCGGGCTGATCGGCTCGTGGCGCTCGTGATCGGCATCAGCGCGGCCTGCCGCGGCAGCGACACCCATGCGCTTCGTCTGCTCGGCGCGGCTCGCGCACAGGTCGAGGAGTGGCGGACGTGAGGATCGTCGACCGCGGCGCGCTCGACCAAGGGAGGGACGGGCTTCGCCGGCGCAGCTGGGAGGAGGCACGCCGCGCGTTCGCCGAGGCACTCGGCGAGTGCGAGACGGCCGAAGCCCTCGAGGGCTACGCCAGCGCCTCGTGGTGGCTCGACGACGCCGACGCGACGATCGCCGCCCGAAGCCGCGCGTACGCTCTCCTTCGGCAGCGAGGGGACCGGCGCGGCGCAGCCCGGATCGCGACGGCGCTGGCAGGCGACTTCGGCTCGTTCAGGGGCCAGCCGGCCGTGGCACAAGGTTGGCTTCGGCGCGCCCGGCGGCTTCTCGACGGCCTCGACCCCTCGGCCGAGCATGCCTGGCTCGCACTCCGTGAGGCCGAGACAGTTGTCTTCCACCGACGGGACACACAGACGGCCCGTTGCCTTCTCGCGGAAGCCAGTTCGTACGCGGATCGGCTCGGACTGCGCGACGTCGAGGTCGTCACGCTCGCGCTGCTCGGTCTCGTCCTCGTGACCGAAGGCACCGTGGAGGAAGGGATGAGACTGCTCGACGAGGCAGGGGCCGCCATCAGCGGCGGCGAGCTGTCCGAGCTCGAGTGGGTTGGTCCGACCTACTGCTGCTTCATCTACGCGTTCGAGGACGTCCGCGACTACGACCGTGCCACGCAGTGGTGCGACCGCCTCTTCGAGTTCTGCGTGGGTGCCGGGATCCGGTCGGGATCCGCGCTTTGCCGTGCGCACGACGCCGGCGTCCTGGTCTCACGCGGCGCCTGGCCGGACGCCGAGGCGCAGCTCGAAGCCGCCGCCGCCGAGCTGGCCGCAACCCGGCCGCCGCTGGCCGCCGAGGCGCTCGTCCGGCTCGCCGAGCTGCGATTCCGGCAGGGCCGGGCAGACGACGCCGCCGAGCTCTTTGCCCGGGCCCAACCCCATCCGCGCGCCGCCCGTGGCCGCGCGGCAATCCTCTTGGAGCGCGGCCAGGCGACCGAGGCAGCAGCGTCCCTCACTGCACTCGTCGAGACGATCGCGGGCCACGGCGAGCGGGCTGCTGCGCTCGAGCTGCTCATCGAGGCCGAGCTCGCCGCCGGACGAAGGCCGGATCTCTCGATGTCGGAGCTCGAGTCGATCGCCGCGCGCGCCCGCACCCCTGCGCTCATGGCGTCCGCTCGCCTCGCCGCAGGCCAGGCGGCAGCCGCAGCGGGCGACCACGCTGCCGCCGTTCGGAATCTGGAGGAGGCTGTCAACCTCTTCCTCCGCGCCGGGACGCCCTTCGAGGGCGCCAGAGCCCGGCGCGCCCTCGCGCAGTCGCTAGCCGCGCTCGGGCTCCGGAACGTGGCCTGCGACGAGGCGCGCCGAGCCTGCGCCGAATTCGAAGCGCTCGGGGCGGCCGTGGAACGGGAGCGCGCGTTCCGGGTCCTCAGAGGTCTCGAGCCGAAGGCCACCCAGCTCGATGCTCTCGGCTTGTCGCGCCGCGAGCTCCAGGTCGTTCGCCTGCTCGCCGAGGGACTCAGCAACAGGGAGATCGCGGCTCGGCTCGTCGTTAGCGAGCACACGGCCCACCGGCACGTCGCGAACATCCTGCGCAAGCTGCGCGTCCACTCACGGGCGGCGGCGGTAGCCCGGGCCGCGCAGGCCGAGCTGATCTAGCGCGCCTGGCCCGTTCGGGCCAAGTGATGGGCGAGGGATGAAGATGGCCCGGCCGTGCGAAGTGACCGACAGGCGGCCGGCCGTACCCTGACCAGCGATCGCCGGGCGCTCCGAACGCCGCGAGCCCGGGAAAGAGCACCTGACTCGAATCACACGAAAGGACCCTGATGGCAAGCATCCGCCACGAGATCACCGTCGATCGGCCGGCGTCCGTCGTCTGGGAGCTCATCGCGAACTTCGACGGCGTCCACCGCTACAACCCCAGCGTCACCCACTCACGCCTCACGAACGGCAGTGCCAACGGGGGCGTGGGCGCGACCCGCCACTGCGACCTCACCTTCTCGGGGGCATCGGTCGAGGAACGGGTATTGGAGTGGAACGAAGGCAAAGGGTACGTGCTCGAGATCTACGCAGGCGAGCGGATGCCGTCGTTCAAGAGCCGCGTTCGGGCCGCCGTGTTCGTGCGCCCCGCGGAGTCCGAGCGGTGC
>JBBILK010000016.1:10067-15100 GCA_037444965.1 Actinomycetota bacterium
GGTTCGGACCCGTTGGACGCCTGATGGATAGGGCGATGGTCGCGCCACGCTTCGGGGCGGCCTTCGGCCGCCTCCTGGCCGGCATCAAGCACTACGCCGAGACCGGCGCCGAGGTCACCGAGAACACGGACCTCTCGGCTGAGCTCGCGGTTCTGCGTACGACGAATGGCGCGCCCTCTTCCGTCCGGCCGACACCGCGGGCCGCCGCCCGCTAGGTACCTCGACAGAAAGGAGCAGTACGATGGCCACCCTCACCCGCGAGTTCGTGCTCGACGTCCCTCCCGATACGGTCTGGAGCCGGATCAGCGACGTCGGCGCCGTCAACGAGCTGATCGACTTCGTCGGCGAGGTCACCGTCCATGGCGACCGCCGCACGTGCGCCCTGGGCGACCAGGGGCTGCTGGACGAGCTGATCGTCACCGTTGACCCCGAGCAGCGGCGGCTCGTCTACTCGATCCGGCAGAGCCCCTTCGGATTCGAGCACCACAGCGCCTCGATGCAGGCCGTCGCCGACGGCGACGGGCGGACGCGATTCCTCTGGATCACCGACTTCAAGCCGGATACGGTCACTCCCGCCCTCGAGGATGCGCTGGACCAGGCTGTGGCGTCGATCAAGCGCGTCCTGGCCTGAACCGTTGCGAGACGTGCGATGCCGTGGACGGCTGAATCCCCCCGGCATGCCTCGGGGTCAGAGATTCGTAGCCAGGAATTCGACGGGAGGTAGCCCCCATGACGCTCGCAACCACCACTGGCCATCACGACGGCCGCGAGGAATCACTCGCGTCGGTAGCGCTGGCCGCTGTGGCTTCGAGACTCGCCGAGGTCCTGTTGATCGGGTTCGAGCGGTGCGACCTGGAAGGTCGGCCGCTGAGCGAGCTTCAGAAGCTCGATCTCCTCGCGAGCGCACTGGTCGTGTTCGACGGCCAGCAGGCACAGCTCGAGCGCCAGTTCCGCGCCCACACGGTGTTGTCGGAGCTCGGGGCCGAGGACCGGAGCCGGGCAGCGAACGAGCCTGTCCGGCTCGCCGATGCCGCCGCGTAGTCGTCGAGCCGGTCGAACGTACCAGGATTCGGCGATCGCGTCAGCCGTCGCGCGCAGCGACCTTGACCGCCTCCGACAGGGTCGGATGGGGATGGGTCGTGGCGAGCAGCGGCTCGAGCGTGCCACCGGGCGCGTTCATCGCGACCATGGAGCCGGGCAGCAGATCACCGCCGTGCCGGGCGAGGATGTGCGCGCCGAGGATCCGGCCCGTCTTGCGGTCGAGCACGAACTTCACCCGGCCCCGCCGGTCGCCGAGCGCCCGGGCCTTGCCGATCTTGCCGACGTCGTAGCGGCGCACCTCGAGCGCGTAGCCCGCGGCGCGCGCTTCGTCCTCGGAGAGCCCGACACCGGCGAGCTCGGGGTCCGTGAAGGTCGTCCTCGGCATCACCCGGTAGTCCGGCGTTTCGTGCGTTCCGTCCAGCATGTTTCGAATCGCGATCGGTGCTTCGTACGTCGCGACGTGCGTGAACATCAAGCCGTTGATCGAGTCCCCGATCGCGTAGATGTGCGGGAGCGCCGTCCGCAGCTCGGAGTCGACCGCGACGCCGCGCGGCCCCGTCTCGATCCCGATCGACTCCAGCCCGAGCCCGTCGACGTCGGGAAGGCGTCCGGCACCAACGAGCAGGACGTCCCCGGTGACCCGCTCCCCGCCCGCGCACACTGCGGTCGGTCGCAGCCCGTCGAGCTCGATCCGTTCGACTGCGCTCCCCGTAACGACACGAATCCCCTCCTCCTCGAGGTAGCGCTGAAGGAGATCGGCGAGCTCCGCGTCCTCGCTCTTCGCGATCTGTGCGCGTCGCTGGAGAATGGTCACCTCGGCCCCGAAACGTCGATACGCCTGCGCGAACTCGAGCGAGATCGCCCCCGCTCCGAGACAAACCAGGTGGCCGGGAAGCTCCGTCGCTCGGAGCAGATCGTCGCTCGTCGCAAACTGAACGCGATCGAGTCCCGGGACATCGGGAATCTGCGGTCGGGCACCGGTCGCGATCAGCGCGTTTCTGAAGGCGACGCGCTCGGCGCCGCTCTCGATCTCGTGCTCCGAGACGAAGGTGGCGCGGTCGCGAAAGAGACGGATGCCGTCGTCCGCAGCGATACGCGACTCGTAGAACGCGATCCCGTCGTCGATCACCCGGCGAACACGGGCCATCACCGCCGGAAAGTCGATCTGCACCGTCCCGGTCCTGATCCCGAACTCTCCTGCACGCCGCGCGTCGTGGGCGATCTCCGCGGCCCTGACCAGGGCCTTCGTCGGGATGCACCCTCGGGTGATTCAGGTACCGCCGACGGGGCCGCTCTCGAACAGCGCAACTCGCGCACCGCGCCGACGGGCGGCGACGACCCCGGCCCAGCCACCCATCCCGCAGCCCACCACAGCCACGTCGAACGGCTTGCGGAGGCGACGGAGGCTCAAGGCCTCTCCTAGGAGAGAAGCTCGTCGGGAACGACGTAACCGCGCTCGAGAGCGATCTCCGCACGCTTGTCGTACACGTCGCCGGACAGCATCGTCCACCCGAGGGCGTCCGCGAGCTTGTTGAAGATGACGAACAGCGCGCCGATGTGCAGCGCGTCCTCGATCGCCTCGTCGCTCACGCCCGCGGCACGAGCCGGCGCGACGTCGTCGGGCCCGATCGTGCCAGGCGCCTCCATCACCTTCTCGAGCAGCCCGAGCACGGCGCTGAGCTCCTGCGAGATCGGAGCCGTCCGGTAGTCGTCGAGCACGGCCTGGACGAGCTCCTCATCGCCGAGCGCCCGCGACGCGGTCGCGCCATGCTGGCTCAGTCACCAGGGACACTGGTTCAGCTTCGAGGTGAAGGCGGCCATCAGCTCCCGCTCGCCCACGCTCCAGGGGGACGGGCCGCGCGAGGCAGCCTGGAGCCAGTCCGCGCAAGGCTTGCCGAAGAACTCGGGCCGGTAGAGGAGCACGCGCACGACGTCGGGCGGCTCTTCGGTGCCGAGCGCCTGGCGGAGCTTCTCGAGCGCGGCGGCCGCGTTCTCGCGATGACCGCTCTCCAGCGCCTTCAGACGCACGCTTGCCCCCGACCCAGAGCGCGCAATCCGCTCTCGAGCCGCACGAGCGCGGAACCGAGCGCGGCGGCGACGGTCACCTCGAAGATCTCGTCCTCGGAGTAGCCGGCGGACTTCAACGCCTCGACGTCCCGGTCGAGCACCTTGTACGCGTGGAGCGCGACCTTGTCGACGTACGGCGCGAGCTCGTCGGCGATCGCGGGGACGGCGCCGCCAACCGCCAGCCTGCCGGCCCGCTCGGCGACGGCGCGGCGAAGCTCCGGTGCCGTCGCCCCGGGCCCCGCGAGCACGGCCGTCTCGAGGCGAGACACTTCCGTTCCGAACCGAGAGGGGGTGACCATCCGGCTGACGCTATCCCGCCTCGCACCGTCGAGTCAACACGGCGGCCTCACAGGACAGACTCCTTTCCGCTAGGCATCGCAGGACGGAGCCTCGGTCGGCATGAAGCCCGCGTCGATCCCCTGCGAGACCTGACCCCACGGAGCCTCGAGATCACGCACAGCTACGTGGACGAACCACACGCCCTCGACTCCGGGCTCACCGCCGTGAACGTCAGCGGCCAGGTCGTGGAAGTGAGTGAAGCCCGACCCGTACTCCTGCTCGATCCGCTGCTGGTCCTCGCGGCAGAAGCGACCGGGGATGCCGAGGGCCACCCAGTTCAGGTTCTCCGCCTGCGAGAGATCCATGTTGTCGAAGTGCAGCGCGATCAGGTGACCGTTGGGGAGCGCGTAGGCTCTGTGGTCGGTCATCGACTTCAGCTCGACCGGCTGGAGCAGGCTCGTCAGCTGCTCCCACATGCGCGCGTCGACGCGCGCCGCCCCGAGCTCACTCTCGAGCGCGGCGATCCGTTCCTGCTGCGCCTGTGCCTCCTCGGCAGAGAGCCCATCCGAGCCCCCACACGCCGCGAGTACTCCTGTTGCGACCGCGATGCCCGCCAGACCGAGCACGTGCCGTGGCCACGATACGCTGCGAATCGACACTCGTACCTCCCTCTCGTTGAACGCGACGTTTCGTTAGATGACGTCGATCGTCGTTCGATTCACCGTGAGACGGCGCTCCGGTAGCGCGTTGCGTTCGGGTAGCCGCCGCGAATCTCGCACGGCGGTCACGGGACCGACGGGACATCGTCAGCCATGCGAACGGAGGGTCGGCTAGGGCCTAGAGCGCGTTCTGGACGCGCCAGCACGAATGGCGGTCGCTCTGGTACCAGAGCCACGAGCATCGATGCAGCTTCACCTTCCCCATCCCGTCCCTTCCCCCTCGAGGCCTTGCGGCCGGTGTCTCCCCCGACCAGCAGGTCAGTCGGACGTACGGCGAGAGAGCCTGGATGACGGGCTGGCCCGCCTGATTCCGACGCGATCCACAAGCCGGCGGGCCGTCCGCATACTTGCGTGGAACACCCCGAGCACCGAACGGCCCGCGTCGAGCGCACACACCCCGCAGGCGGGCCAGCGGACCGCGTCACCATCGCATCGCGTGTCTTGGCAGCCCGCTACGACTCGCCCGTCGCGCTGGGCCACGGCTGGCTCGCTCGGCTCGTGGGCGATGCTCACGTCGAACAGTGCGATGCAGACAGGCGCCCGGGCGATTCAGGTGTCAGCGCACCGGGGGATCGCCTGCCGCGTCCGGGATCTCGACGGGCCGAAGATCGCCGGCCGCCGCCTTCACGCCCTCGGAGAGAGTCGGATGGATGCAGACGCAATCCGCGAGGGGTGCGAGCGTCCCTGTGCCGGTCATCGCGATCACGCCCTGGGCGAGAAGGTCGGCGCCGCGGTGTGCGAGCACGTGCATGCCGAGTAGCTCGTCGGTCTCCGCGTCGACGACGAACTTGACGAAGCCTCCGGTCTCGCCCATGGCCCGCGCCCGGCCGACCCTCGCCATCTCGTGCTTGCCGACCTTCACCCTGCGTCCCTGGCCCGCCGCCTCCTCGGCGGTGAGCCCGACGCTTGCGATCTCGGGGTCGGTGA
>JBBILK010000017.1:0-9407 GCA_037444965.1 Actinomycetota bacterium
GCTTCCTACTCGCGCGCGCTGCTCGTCTTCGCGCACGCCGCCCTCCACGCCGATCCGCGCTGGGAGGCGTACTGCTTCGGGACGCGGCTCTCGCGCCTCACCCGCACCCTCGCGGCTCTCGACCCGGACGAGGCGCTACGCCACGCGGCCACCGAGGTCTTCGACTGGGACGGCGGCACGCGGATCGGCGAGTCGCTCAAGAGCTTCCTCGACACGCAGGCGGAGGTCGCCCGCGGCGCGGTCGTGATCGTCTGCTCCGACGGGCTCGAGGTCGGCGACCCGGCGCTGCTCGAGGCGCAGATGGCTCGCCTGTCGCGGCTCGCCTACCGGGTCATCTGGCTCAACCCGCTCAAGGAGGACCCGGCCTACGAGCCGCTCGCGCGAGGCATGGCCGCGAGCCTCCCGTACATCGACCTCTTCGTCTCGGGGCACAACCTGAAGAGCCTCGAGGCGCTCGCAGACGATCTCGCGCAGCTGTAGAGACCGGGCGCCCGCCGCCGCCTAGAATGGCGTGATCATGGGCGCCACGAGAAGCCTCTGGCTCGAGGAAGCGCTCGCAGACGCCGAGGACGCCCCGAGCCTCGAGGGCGAGGAGAAGGCCGACGTCTGCATCGTCGGCGGCGGCTACACCGGCCTCTGGACGGCCCTGCGCCTGAAGGAGCTCGAGCCCTCGCTCGACGTCGTCCTCGTCGAGGCGGACGTCTGCGGCGGCGGCGCCAGCGGACGCAACGGCGGCTTCGTGCTCTCCTGGTGGGCGAAGTTCGAGAAGCTCGAGCACCTCTGCGGCGGTGAGGAGGCGGTTCGCCTCGCGAAAGCCTCGGCGGAAGCGGTGATGGCGATCGGCGAGTTCTGCCGCCGGAACGGCGTCGACGCCCACTACCGCTACGACGGCTGGCTCTGGACGGCCACGAACGCTGCCCAGGTCGGGGCCTGGGAGAGCACGCTGCAGGCGATCGAGCGGCACGGCGTGGAGGCCTTCGTCCGGCTCGAGCCGGAGGAGGTGGCCCGGCGCGCCGGCTCGCCCGAGCACCTGGCCGGCGTGCTCGAGCCGACCGGGGCGACCGTGCAGCCGGCGCTGCTCGCACGCGGGCTGCGCCGCGTCGCGCTCGAGCGCGGGGTCCGGATCTACGAGCGCTCGCCGATGACGAGGCTCGAGCGCTCGCGCCCGCCGCGCGTGGCGACGGCGAGAGGCTCCGTGACCGCCGAGCGGATCGTGCTCGCCATGAACGCCTGGCTGCTGCAGGTCGGCGAGGTGGCGAGCTCGCTGTTCGTGATCGCGAGCGACATGATCGCGACCGAGCCGGTTCCAGAGCGGCTCGCCGAGATCGGCTGGACCGACGGGGTCGCGATCTCCGACTCCCGGCTGCTCGTCAACTACTACCGGACGACGCTCGACGGACGCGTCGCGTTCGGCCAGGGCGGCGGGGCGTTCGCCCGCGGGAAGAAGGTCGGCGCCGTCTTCCAGGGCGCGGCGCCACCGGCCCGCGCCGAGCAGGTCGCGGCGAGCTTCAGGTCGCTCTACCCGACCCTCGCGGACGTGGCGACGCCGCGCAGCTGGACCGGCCCGATCGACCGCTCCTGGACTGGCGTTCCCTTCTTCGCCTCGCTCGGCGGCCGGCCCGACATCGTGCTCGGCGCGGGCTACTCGGGGAACGGAGTCGGGCCCTGCTACCTGGGTGGGCGGATCCTCGCCTCGCTCGCGCTCGGGCGCGACGACGAGTGGGCGCAGGCGGCGAGCCTGCTTCGTCCGCACGGCGGTGTCCCGCCCGAGCCGATCCGCTACCTCGGGGGACGCCTGGTGCGTGCCGCGGTTGCGCGGAAGGAGCGTGCGGAGGACGCCGGGAAGAGCCCGGGGCCGCTCACCGGGCGCGTCGCCGCGCTTGCGCCGGCGGGGCTCGTGCCGCTGAAGAAGCGCTGACCCCGCGTCCGCGGTGCTCCTCGTCCTCGCGCTCCTGGCGGCGTTCTTCTGGCTGGACAGCCCGCTCTCCTGGGCCCTCGTCGGCCTCGCCGCGGCGATCGAGCTCGGCGAGGTCTTCTTCTGGATGTGGTGGGGCGGCAAGCGGCGGCGGGCGCACGTGGGCGCGGAGGCGCTGATCGGGCAAGAGGCGGTGGTCGTCGAGCCGTGCCGGCCGGCCGGCCAGGTCCGGATCGCCGGCGAGCTGTGGCGGGCGCGCTGCGACGAGGGAGCCGCCGCCGGCGAGCTCGTGCGAGTTCGCGGGATCGAGGGCCTGACGCTCGTCGTCGAGCGGCCCTGACCGGCACGTATCCTCTGCAGGCGATGCGCGTCGCCTTCCTCGGCCCTCCCGGCACGTTCACCGAAGAGGCTCTGCTCTCGGAGCCCGAGCTCGCGGCGGGCGAGCTCGTCTCGCTCGGCTCGATCCCGGAGGTGGTTGGGGCCGTCGAGCGCGGGGAGGCCGATTGCGGCGTGCTGCCGGTCGAGAACTCGATCGAGGGCTCCGTGAACGTCACGCTGGACGCGCTCGCCTTCGAGAGCGACCTCCTGATCCAGGGCGAGATCGTGCGCCCGGTTAGCCTCAACCTCGTCGCCCGGCGGGGAACCGCGCTCGCGGACGTCCGTACCGTCTTCTCCTTCCCCTACGCGGCCGGGCAGTGTCGCGAGTGGCTCGCGCGGCGGCTCCCCGAGGCCGAGATCGGCGCGGCGAACTCGACCGCCGGCGCCGTCGAGCGCGCGTCGAGGTCCCGCGCGAAGGGCGTCGCCGCGATCGGGACGCGGCTCGCCGCGGAGCTGTACGGCCTCGAGGTGCTCGCCGCGGAGATCGAGGACCACCCCGAGAACGCGACCCGCTTCGTCGTCGTCGGCCGCGGCGTGCCTGCGCCGACCGGCCACGACAAGACGTCGTTCGTCTGCTTCCAGCGCGAGGACCGTCCCGGCTCGCTGCTCGCGATCCTGCAGGAGTTCGCCGCGCGCGCGATCAACCTGACGCGGCTCGAGTCACGGCCGACGAAGACGGGGCTCGGCCGCTACTGCTTCGTGGTCGACTGCGAGGGCCACATCGCCGACGAGCTGCTCGCCGACGCGCTTCGGAACCTCGTCGCCAAGCACGGCCGGGTGAAGTTCCTCGGCTCGTACCCGGCTGCCGGCACGGGGGACGGCCCGGAGCGGCGGCGCGCCGCCCGCCAGCGCTGGCGCGAGGCGGTCCGGTGGGTGGAGGAGCTTCGCTCCGAGATCCGCTCCCCCGACTAGACTCGCGCCGATGACGGTGACCGAATCGGTCGAGCCGAGGATCAGGCAGGTTCTCGACAAGGGGTACCTTGCCCTCGACGCGGCGCTCGCCTCCGATCTCGCCGTCGTCAACGCGGCCCGGGTCTCGTTCAACATCGAGTCGGACGAGATGACCGAGCGTGAAGAGGGATTGATCCGGTTCCTGATCCGCGAGCGGCACGGATCCCCGTTCGAGCACGGGTACTTCCGTTTCCTCGTCAAGGCACCGATCTTCGTCGTGCGCGAGCACCACCGCCACAGAGCCGGGCACAGCTACAACGAATGGAGCGGGCGCTATTCCAAGCTCGAGGCCGAGTTCTACGTGCCTGACTACGTACGCCGCCAGACCGGGAAGCCGGGTGCCTACACCTTCGAGCCAGTGGACGATGCGACCCGCGAGGCGGCGCGGCGCGAGATCGACGAGGCCGCCCGGCGTGCCTTCGAGAGCTACGAGCGGCTGCTCGAGGAGGGCGTCGCGAAGGAAGTGGCCCGTACGGTGCTTCCGCTCGCCACCTACACGAAGTACTACTGGAGCTGCAACCCGCGTAGCCTCATGCACTTCTGCTCGCTGCGCAATCACGAGTCCGCGCAGTACGAGATCCGCGAGTATGCGGCCGCCGCGGAATCGTTCCTCGCCGAGCTGATGCCGGTGACGCACGCCGCCTTCCTCGCGAACGGGCGCACGGCACCCTAGAAGAGCAACCGCCGGCACGGTTTGCCCGCCGGCCGCGGAGCTGGTACGTTCCCGTGGCAAACGTTTTCCATGGTGAGATGAGCAACTCCTCAGCGCTAGCCGGCCAGGTCGTCCTCGTGACGGGCGCCAGCCGGGGCATCGGGGCGGCGATCGCCCTGGCAGCGGCGAGCGCCGGTGCCGACGTCGCGGTCGCCTACAACGTCCACGCCGACGAGGCGGAGCGCGTCGCCGGCGAGATTCGCGCGCGCGGGCGCGACGCGGACACGTTCCAGGCGGATCTCGCCGACGCGAGCCAGGCGAGGGCGATGGTGCAGCAGGTCGAGCGCCGCTTCGGCCGCATCGACGGTCTCGTCAACAACGCGGGGATCGTCCGCGAGTCGCCGTTCCTCGAGATCGCCGACGACGAGTGGGACCTCGTTCTGCGGACCGATCTGACCGCAGCCTTCGCCTGCAGCCAGGCCGCGCTCCCCGGGATGCTCGAGCGCGGCCGCGGCTGGCTCGTGATGATCGCCTCGCGACTGGGACAGATCGGCTTCGCGGGGGTCGCCCACTACAGCGCCGCGAAGGCGGGGATGATCGCGCTCGCGAAGTCGATCGCGCGCGAGTTCGGCGCCCGGGGGATCAGGGCGAACGCCGTCGCGCCGGGCGTGACGATCACCGAGATGGGCTCGCAGGTGATGGACGGGGAGGTCGGTCGCCGCCGGCTGGCGGAGCTGCCGCTCGGGCGCTTCGGGATGCCCGACGAGGTCGCGGGCGCCGTCGTCTTCCTGCTCTCGGACGACGCCGCGCTGTTCCTCGGCCAGACGCTGAACCCGAACTGCGGCGGGTACATGCCGTGAGCTTCGTCTGACGGTGCGGGTCGTCGACGTCACCGCCGCCGTCCGGCTCGTGCCGGACGGCGCGACGCTCCTGATCGGGGGCTCCGGCGCGGGGCACGCGGTGCCGCAGCGCTTCATCGACGAGCTCGCGGAGGTCTTCCAGCGCGACGGGCACCCGCGCGACCTCACCACCGTCCGGGTGGTCGGGATCGGCGACTTCGCCGACCGGGGCTTCTCCCAGCTCGCGCTCCCCGGGCTGATGCGCCGCACGATCGGCTCGAACATCGGCAACGAGCCGAGGCTCGGGGCGATGGTCGAGGCGGGCGAGCTCGAGGCGTACTCGTTCCCCCAGGGCGTGCTCTCGCAGCTCTGCCGCGAGATCGCGGCCGGGCGGCCCGGGCTCGTGACGCACGTCGGGCTCGGCACCTACGTCGACCCGCGCCAGACGGGAGGCAAGCAGAACGACCGCACGACGGAGGACCTCGTCGAGGTCGTGACCCTCCGCGGCCGCGAGTGGCTCCTCTACCACACCTTCCCGATCGACGTGGCCGTGATCCGGGGCACCACGGCCGACGAGGACGGGAGCCTGACGATGGAGGACGAGGCGATCCAGGGCGAGATGCTCGCGATGGCGATGGCGGCCCGAGCGAGCGGCGGGATCGTGATCGCCGAGGTGCGCCAGCTCGCCGGACGGCGGACGCTCCCGATGCGCGACGTGAAGGTACCGGGCGCGCTCGTCGACTACGTCTACGTCGACCCGGATCAGCGCCAGACCTACGACACCCGCTACTCGCCGTACTACGCCGGCGCCCTCCGCCGGCCCGCGCCGGCACCCGGCGCCGGCCCGACCCCGCTCGACGTCCGCAAGGTGCTCGCGCGGCGGTCGCTGCTCGAGTTCCGGGCCGGCGACATCTGCAACCTCGGCTTCGGCGTCAGCCAGGGGATCGGCGCGATCGCCTTCGAGGAGGGGATCGCCGACCAGCTCGTGCTGACGGTCGAGCAGGGCATCTTCGGCGGGGTCCCCGTCGCGGGGAACGAGGGCGGCGCCGGCTTCAACTACCAGGCGCTGCTCGACCAGCCGTCGATGTTCGACTTCTACGACGGCGGCGGGCTGGACGTGACGAGCCTCTCGTTCGCGGAGGTCGACGCCGAGGGGAACGTGAACGTGCACGCCTTCGAAGGAAGGATCCGGGGGCCCGGAGGCTTTCCCAACATCACCGCGCGGACGAAGAAGGTGTGCTTCGTGGGGACGCTGACGACCGGCGGCCTCGAGGTGGATCTCTCCGGGGGACGGCCGCGGATCGTCGCGGAGGGCTCGGTGCAGAAGTTCGTCCCGCGCGTGCGCGAGGTGACCTTCTCGGGTGCGCTCGCCCGGGAGCGCGGTCAGGACGTTCGCTACGTCACCGAGCGCGCGGTGTTCGCCCTCGCCGAGCGAGGGCTGACGCTCGTCGAGGTGGCGGAGGGGATCGACGTGCGGCGCGACGTCCTCGAGCGGATGGGCTTCACGCCCGAGGTCGCAGAGCCCCTCGGCACGATCGACCCGCGCGTCTACGCTCCAGGTCTGATGGGTCTGGCCTCCTCGGGTCTCGGCGAGCGCTCGGCTTCCGATCCGACTGCGAGCGGGACGTGATCAACCTCGAAACCGGCCCGGTCGCGCTCGTCGAGCTCGACAACCCGCCGCTCAACCTCGTCACGGCCGAGCTGACCCGCGAGCTCGACGCCGCGCTCGACCGGGTCGCGGCCGATCCGGAGGTGCGCGCGGTCGTCGTCGCCGGGGCGGGCGAGCGCGCCTTCTGCGCCGGCTCCGACGTCAAGGAGTTCGAGGGCCTCGCAGGCCGGGTCGCCGAGGGCAAGCTGCTCTACGAGAAGTACGTCTACCGCAAGCTCGCCGAGCTGCAGGTGCCGACGATCGCCGCGATCGAGGGCGACGCGCTCGGCGGCGGCCTCGAGCTCGCGCTGTGCTGCGACCTGCGCGTCGCGTCGGAGCGGGCGCGGCTCGGCACGCCCGAGGTTCGGCTCGGGGTGATCCCGGGGAGCGGCGGCACGCAGCGCCTGCCGGCGATCGTCGGGCTCGCCCGGGCGAAGGAGCTGATCCTCGTCGGCGAGCTGGTGAGCGCCGAGGAGGCCGAGCGGATCGGTCTCGTCAACACGGTCGTCCCCGCCGGGCAGGCGCGCTCAGCTGCCTTCGAGCTCGGGCACCGGATCGCGGAACGCGGTCCGCTGGCCGTCCGCGAGGCGAAGCGCCTGGTCGACCTCTCCCGCGACCTCGACCTTGACGCGGGCCTGGCCGCCGAGCTCGACGCCTCCGAACGCGTCTTCGCGAGCGAGGACATGCTCGAGGGCGCCCGCGCCTTCTTCGAGAAGCGACCGCCGCGCTTCCGCGGCCGCTAGCCATTCGACCCGGAAAGGAGCACCGAGCCGTGGACAACATCTCCCGCTTCGGGGTCTTCGCCCCGTCGTTCGTGAAGCCCGGCGACGGGCCCGAACGCGCCCGCGGCCTGATCGAGTTCGTCAAGCGCGTCGAGGAGCTCGGCTTCGACTCCGTGTTCATCACCGACCACCTGCTCGCGGCCACGCAGTTCTACTCCGCGTCGTTCCTCGAGCCGATCTCGACGCTCGCGGTGGTCGCAGGAGCGACCGAGCGCGTCCGGCTCGGCACATCCGTGCTCGTGCTCCCGGTCCGCGACCCGGTCATCCTCGCGAAGGAGCTCTCGACGCTGCAGTTCCTCTCGGGCAACCGCTTCATCCTGGGCGGCGGGGTCGGCTGGAACCCGGCCGAGTTCCGGGCCACCGGCGGCGACAAGTCGCAGCGCGGCCGGCGAGCGGACGAGATCCTCGACATCGCGATCCCGCTGCTCGAAGGCGAGACGGTCACCTACCACGGCCGCTTCTACGACCTCGAGGACGTGTCGATCGAGCCACGCCCGGAGCGCCGGCCGCTGCTCTGGATGGGCGGCGGCTCCCAGCTCGCCGACGAGAAGTCCCCGGACCTGCCGCGCCTCGTTCCCGCGGTGAAGCGACGGATCCTCCGGGCCGACGGCTGGATCCCGAGGCCGACCTGCCCGCCGCCGCAGATCGCGAGCGACTGGTCGGAGCTCTCGGAGGCGCTCCTCGAGCAGGGGCGGGACCTCTCCACGTTCACGGTCGCGCACGAGAACTTCGTGCACTTCGTGCCGACGACCGATCCCGCCAAGGCGCGCGAGGAGCAGCACCGCGCCTTCCTCAACATCATGAGCACGACGCGCGGCGAGGCGTACCTGGAGGCCGTGTACCTGTTCGGCACGCCGGACGAGATCGTCGCCTCGCTGCAAGCCCGTGTCGACGTCGGCGTGCGCTACTTCATGCTCCACACGATGACGCCGGATCCGCGCCAGCTCGACGACTGGGTCCGCGAGATCGTCCCGAACGTGACGTTCCCCGAGGAGCCCGCGCCGGCGGGAGCCGCCGAGTGACCGAGCGGGTCGCGCTGATCGGCAAGCCGCTCCGGCGTCGTCACTCGCAGGTCATGCACGACGCCGCCTTCGCGGCGAACGGGATCGACGCGCGCTACGAGCTGCGCGAGCTCGAGCCGGGCGAGCTCGCCTCGTTCGTCGAGGAGGCACGGCGGCCGGGCTGGCTCGGGTTCCAGGTGACGGCCCCCTACAAGCGGGACGTCTTTCGCCTGCTCGACGACGTCGAGCCGGACGCGCGCGCGATCGGCGCGGTGAACAGCGTCGCGCGAGGCGGCGACGGGTCGCTCGCCGGCTTCAACACGGACGCGCCGGGCTTCGCAGCTGCGGTCGAGCGCGAGCTCGACCTGACCTTCGACGGGGCCTCGGTCGTGGTGGCGGGCGCCGGCGGCGCTGCCCGCGCGGTCGTGTTCGCCGCCGTGGCCGCCGGCGCCGCGGACGTCCTCGTTGCCGCCCGGCGGCGTGAGCGAGCGGCCGAGCTCGCCGGCTCTCTGTACGGCCCGGTGCGGACGAGCGGCCTCGACGAGGCGGTGCTGGTGCGTGCGCTGGCGGGCGCCGACCTCGTCGTCAACGCGACGACGGTCGGCATGCTCTCGCCGGGCGCGGTCGTCGACCCGGAGGCGCTCGGCCAGCACACGGCGGTCTTCGACCTCGTCTACGTGCCGCCCGAGACGGAGCTCGTCCGGCGAGCCCGCGAGCGCGGCCTCCGCGCCGCGAACGGCGCCGAGATGCTGGTCGCGCAGGCGGCGATCGCGTTCCGCCGCTGGACCGGCGTCGAGGACGCCTCGAACGTGATGCGGGCGGCACTGCAGCCGCTCCTGACCGCCGACGCGGCGCCGTGAGCTCACCCGGGGCCGCCGCCGTCGAGCGGCTCCTCCCGCTCGGTCCGGGCGACACGGTCACCGCCGAGCCCGCCCGGCTCGGCGAGGTCACGGCCACGTTCGTCTAGCCCCTCCGCGCCTGGATCGGCGGATTGCGCTCCTCGCGGCTTCAACCGAGCGGCTGTCCAAGATGCGGTCGTCGCTTTCTCCAATGCGGACGGCGGCGTCATTCTCATCGTGTAGACGACTCTGGGGCCATTGTGGGTAGAGAACTCTCGCCCGGCCTGCTCGATGACATCCACCGGACTATCCGCGAGGCGCGTGACCCAGGACGCTACAGCGTCCACAAGCTCAACGTGGACGGGAAGCCGGTCGTCGTGCTCTCGATTGCCCGCAGGATTG